>CAXUBD010000136.1:831-8096 GCA_964249225.1 uncultured Verrucomicrobiota bacterium
GCATGTCGGCGCGCGGAATGAAATAAACTTCCGTGTCCTTGAGCGCCGTGGCGGTGGCCGAGCGCGGGCGGTGTTCGATGACGGCCATCTCGCCGAAAATTTCGCCGGGGCCGAGTTGCGAAAAAACGCGGCGGGTGTTGCCGCCGACCAGTCCTGAAATTTCCACCAGTCCTTCTTTAACAAAATAAACGCCGTCGCCGGGCGCGCTTTCCTGAAAAATTTCCCGGCGCGTGGCGCACCGCCGCTCTTGGGTGATAAACCGCAACGCTTGCAATTCCTCACGATTGAGGCTGCGGAACAGGGCAATTGATTCGAGTCCTACCACAAGTCCAATTTATTGGAAAAAGCCGTCGCGTAAAGCCAAGAACACACACTCAAGCCATGAACAGCCAACATCGAACGATAACTTGTTGACAAAAGGTCGCGGGATTGTCACATTGGATTCATTCGGGTAGCAGCACGTTTCTTCAGCGGGGTTCCCCACCCCCACCTCCTTGGCGTCTGCTGCCCGAATTTACTTCATCTTGACGCCGTCCGGCGATTTGCGTAGATTTCCCGTCCCCTTACTGGGGGTGTAGCTCAATTGGTTAGAGCGCTGCCCTGTCACGGCAGAGGTTACGGGTTCGAGCCCCGCCACTCCCGCCATTTTTTCGTAAAATGAGAAGCGAATTGGATTATCGCAATCTGTTCCAAGAGCGATTGAAACGTTCTCCTGCCGGCTTGTTGTATGCCAGAACTACTCTTCGGCACTTTGCTCTGATTAATTACGCGGTTTCTCCCGAACGACTCGTCAAATTTGTTCCTGACAATCATTTTGAAGTTGCACGTTTTGAAACTAAAAAAAGGGCCGAAAGCTTTTTTCAGCGTCGTCGCTTTCCTTGATGTCGATTTTAATTTTTCACGGCTGGCTTCTGGAATCAAATTCACTTTTTACCAGACAAATCATCGTGCCTACGTCATTGAGAAAAAAACTGGGCAGCCAGTCGTTTGGTTTTTTGGAACAAATCTTGGTTCGCGACTTGTTCAAATTCCTCGCTGCCTTTGGAAAATTCCGTGGCATTACTCCAAATACGATGTGGATTGCCGTTTCGACCAAATCTCGAACCGATACAAAAAATACAGCTACAATTTTGAATCGGACTGGTGTTCCGGCAAAATAGAAATTCGTGACACCGGCGAGCCAATTTCAGTCATGGATGGATTTGTATCTTCGGATGAAATGAAATTGATTCTAACCCAGCCGGTTCAGGGATTTTACCAACGATTGGACGGCAAGCTCGGCACTTATCAGGTTTGGCACAAGGAAATGGTTTGCACAAAAGGCATTTCGGAGAATTTATATTTCAGCCTTTATGAGAAAATGGGGTTGGTGTCCAAAGACGACATGCAACAGCCACATTCAATTTTTCTGTGTCCAGAAATCGAGTTTGATGTTCATCTGCCACCTGAAGTTGTCGTCTAAAACTTCTTTGTTTCCGATTTGCCAGTCCTTCCAAATTAAGAGATACTGCTCGTCCGTTTTTACGGCATTTATGAAACCCCAAGTCGAAATCTATGACACGACCCTGCGCGACGGTTCGCAGGGTGAAGGCATCAATTTCTCGGTCGCGGACAAACTCCGCATCGCCGAGAAGCTCGATTCTTTTGGCGTTCATTACATTGAAGGCGGCTGGCCGGGCAGCAATCCCAAGGACATTGAATTTTTCGCGCAGGCCAAAAAACGCAAATTCAAAAATGCGAAGCTCGCCGCGTTCGGCTCCACGCGCAAAAAAAATACGCCGGTCGAACAAGACGACCAGGTGCGCCTGCTCATCGAAGCCGGCACGCCCGTCGTCACGATCTACGGCAAGACTTCGATGCTGCACGTGAAGGAAGTTTTGCGCTGCACGCCGGAAGAAAATCTCGCGATGATCGGCGACACCGTGCGTTTCCTGAAAGACCACGGCAAATTCGTCATCTACGACGCCGAGCACGCGTTCGACGGTTTCAAACTGGATTCCGATTACGCGCTCGCGACGTGGCAGGCGGCGGAAAAAGCAGGCGCGGATTTTGTCGTGCTGTGCGACACGAACGGCGGTTGCCTGCCGAACGAAATCGCCGCCATCACGAAAACCGCGCTGGGCAAATTGAATTGCAAAGTCGGCATCCACACGCACGACGACATCGGCCTCGGCGTCGCGAACGCATTGGCCGCGCTCGAAACCGGCGCGGTTCATGTGCAAGGCACAATCAACGGTTACGGCGAACGCACGGGCAATTGCAACCTGACGAGCGTGATCCCGTGCGTCGCGTTGAAGCTGAAAAAAACTTCCGTGCCGGTGAAATCTTTGGCGAAGCTCAAGGAACTTTCCGGGTTCGTGGACGAAGTTGCGAACATGCGGCACAATCCGCGCCTGCCATGGGTCGGCGCGGCGGCGTTCGCGCACAAAGGCGGCGCGCACGTCAACGCCGTGCAGAAACTCGCGTCGAGTTACGAGCACATTGACCCGTCGCTCGTCGGCAACGCGCGCAACGTCCTCATCAGCGACCTCGCGGGCCGCAGCAACATCGTCATCAAGGCGCAGGAACTCGGCTTCAAGCTCACGAACGACACGCCGGAATTGAAGGCGATCTTGAATCGCGTCAAGGAATTGGAAAATCAGGGCTACGAATACGAAGCCGCCGAAGGTTCGCTCGCGCTGCTCATCGGCAAGGCGCTCAAACATCGCGAACCGCCGTTCCGCGTGGACGCGTATCACGTCTCGATGCGGCGCGATGCGAAGGAATCCGTCTGCGAGGCGACGATCAAAGTCAGTGTCGGCAGCAAGCGCGCGCAAACCGTGGCCGAAGGCGACGGCCCGGTGAACGCGCTCGACGGCGCGTTGCGATTGGCGTTGGCGAAATTTTTTCCGCGATTGAAAAAAGTAACGCTGACAGACTACAAAGTGCGCATTCTTGATACTGCGACTGGCACCGGCGCGAAAACGCGCGTGCTCATCCAATCCACCGACGGCAAACGCGAATGGGGCACCGTCGGCGTGAGCGAAAACATCATCGAAGCCAGCTTGCAGGCACTGGTGGATTCGATGGAATTTGCGCTGCTGAAGAAATGAACCGTTTGCAAACCCTGATAATTTCAGGCAATTTCATCACATGACAGTCGCATTAAAAAAGCAGGCCGATGATCTGGCGACGCGGCTCACGTTGAAGGAACGCGTTGAGTTCGCTGAAACTTTGATGACTGGCGTGGATGATTTTGTCAGCCCGGAAATCGAGCAGGCGTGGGACAAAGAAATCAAGCGCCGGCTCGACGAATATCGTTCCGGCAAAGTAAAAACCATTCCGTCGGAACAAGTCCACGCCGAACTCAAACGCAGGCTGAATGAAATCAAAGCCCATCGAACATCATCCCGACGCGCGGCTTGAGGTCGGCGAGGCGTTCGAGTGGTATGAACTGCATGAATCCGGCTTGGGCGAGCGATTCCAGTCGGCATTGAAGGAGGCGGAAAATTTCATCCGCCGGAATCCGCAACTCGGCTCGCCTCACAAATACGGCACACGCAAACGGCCTTTGAAAATTTTCCCTTACAACCTGATTTATTCCGACGAGCCTGAAGCCATCGTGATTCTGGCGGTCGCCCATTTTTCCCGACGACCGGATTATTGGCGGCAACGCGCGCGTGGTTGATTTACAAATTATTTTTCATGTCTGAAATTTCCAAAGCTTACGAACCGCAGTCCGTCGAGGACAAATGGTATCAATTCTGGCTCGACGGAAAATTTTTCGTCGCGGACGCGAAATCGCCGAAGCCCGCGTATTCCATCGTCATTCCGCCGCCGAACGTCACGGGCGTGCTCACGCTCGGCCACGTGCTCAACAACACGATCCAGGATATCCTCGCCCGCAAGGCGCGCATGGACGGCAAGGAAGTTCTCTGGCTGCCCGGCACCGATCACGCCGGCATCGCCACGCAGACCGTCGTCGAGCGCGCGCTCAAGAAGGAAGGAAAAATAAAACATCGCGACGACCTTGGCCGCGAAAAATTTCTCGAGGAAGTCTGGAAATGGAAAAACGAAAAAGGCGGCATCATCATCCAGCAGTTGAAGAAGCTCGGCGCGTCGTGCGACTGGACGCGCGAACGCTTTACGATGGACCCGGAATATTCACGCTGCGTGCAACGCGTGTTCGTGGACCTTTACAAAAAAGGCCTCATCTATCGCGGCAAGCGCATGGTGAACTGGTGTCCCGCGTCGCTCACGGCGTTGTCCGACGAAGAAGTCGTGATGAAAGAGCAAAAAGGTTTCCTATATTATTTCAAAGTTGAAGTCGCGGAAATTCCTGGAACTTTTCTGACGATTGCGACGACGCGGCCCGAAACAATTCCCGGCGACACCGCCGTGGCCGTGAATCCGAAAGACCCGCGTTACGCGCATCTCATTGGCAAACATATTTTACGACCACTGCCAGCGGAATATTCGAACAATCTAAAACCTATTCCGATTATTGGAGACGAATATGTTGATTTTGAGTTCGGAACTGGCGTTCTCAAAGTCACGCCCGCGCATGACAAGGCCGATTTTGAAATCGGTCTGCGTCATAAATTATTAGCGCCGGAAGTTATCAATGCCAACGGCACGATGAATGAATCTGCTGGCAGAGATTTGAATGGACTTGACCGTTTCAAGGCGCGCAAGGTGGCCGTGGAAAAACTAATTGAACTCGGCGCGCTGGAAAAAGAAGAGCCTTATACTAACAAAGTTGGTTTTAGCGAACGTGCTGACGTGCCAATCGAGCCACGTTTGAGCGAGCAATGGTTTTTGAAATATCCGAGTGTTGATAAGTCCCGAGCAGTCGTAGCCAACGGTGAAATGAAATTTCATCCCGAACGCTGGGCGAAAGTTTATGACCACTGGATGGGCGGCTTGCAGGATTGGTGCGTCAGCCGCCAGCTTTGGTGGGGGCATCGGATTCCAGTTTGGTATAACACCGAAATTCGCGCGAAGCTGTTCACAAAAATTCCCGTCATCGAACTTTCCGGCCACGAACTGGCGGGTGCAAACATCAAACAACTGCGCGACGCCGCGTGGGAATTTGCAGACCGGCACGAACTGCTCAATCATTCGTTTCCAAACGCGGAGACCGGCTGGAAAATCGTCGTCCGCACTGCCAGTCTGGAACACGCTTTCACCCATCTGGGCGCGGCCAATATCAAAGCCACCGTCGCGCTCCCGGAACTAATCCGCACCGCCGTGAAAGTTGGCTCGTTGCATCATTTGCCGCCGAACGAACACTTCAAGGCGGTTCACCTTTTTGTCGCGGCGGCGCGCATTGCGGGTGAATTGTATCGAGTGAAGATCACCGTGAAGGAACATTTCGACGGCCAGAAACTATACGACCACCAACTGTTCAAAAAAAACACGCCCGATGGTAAATCTCCGACGCCAGTTGCTCTTGCGAGCGAACCAACCCGGCCTACATCGAGCGCTGAAATACTGATAGCTGATTTATTCGCCAACGTCAACACCGACGCCACCTTCACACGCTGTCAACTTGAAGAACCCGGGCCGGGCTGGACGCAAGACCCCGACGTGCTCGACACCTGGTTCAGCTCGTGGCTGTGGCCGTTTGCGACGATGGGCTGGCCGGAGCAGACCGACACGTTAAAGAAATTTTATCCGACCACCGACCTCGTCACCGGGCCGGACATCATTTTCTTCTGGGTCGCGCGCATGATCATGGCCGGCTACGAATACATGGGCGAGCTGCCCTTCCAGAATGTCTATTTCACCGGCATCATCCGCGACAAGCAGGGGCGCAAGATGTCCAAGAGCCTCGGCAATTCGCCCGACCCGCTCGACCTCATCGCGAAGTTTGGTGCGGACGCGTTGCGCTTCGGCGTGATGCGCGCCGCGCCGCTCGGCCAGGATATTTTGTTCGATGAACAAAACGTTGAACTCGGCAGAAATTTTTGCAACAAACTTTGGAACGCCTGTCGCTTCCGCCAAATGCAAGGCGGCGAAGTGCAAGGCGAAATTGAACCGACTTTGCTGTCGAGCGATGACAAATGGATTCTGCTCAAGCTCGACGCGGCCATCCGCGAAGTGACCATCGCGCTGAACGAATATAAATTCAGCGACGCGACGGCGGCGCTCTACCGCTTTTTCTGGAGCGAGTATTGCGACTGGTATGTGGAGGCGACCAAGGCCGTTTTGCGGCCCGTTGAATCGTTAAATAGTGAAATGGTTAAATTGGAGGCCGTTTCAACAATTCAACCATTCAACGATTCAACAGCTCGAAAAGCCAATACGCTGGCGGTCATAGATTTTGTTCTCTCGCATACTTTAAGATTGTTTCACCCGTTCCTGCCGTTCATCACGGAAGAATTGTGGCACGGCATGGGTTACGCGACGGACATGCCGGAAAATCAGGGCGGCAAAACGATCATGTTCGCGCCGTGGCCGCTGCCGCTCGACGAAGATTTCAAAGGCCATTATGGCCTCGACGATTGTTATTTGCACATCGCGGGCGCTAAATACGAACTCGTATCGCAAGGCCGCAATCTTCGTCGCGAGGCGAACATCTCGGCGGCCAAGAAAATTCGCTTTGTCCTAAAACCTGTGAATTATCTTCCGCCGCACGACATCGAAGTGATCCGGTTGCTGCTGAATGCCGAGGCCGTGGAAGTGAACGAAAATTATTCGCCCGCGAAAGGCACGCTGACGGCACGCACGGAACTGGGCGAATTATTTCTGCCCCTCGAAGGTTTGCGCAGCGCGGAGGAACTGGCCGCTGAGAAAGCGCGGCTAACCAAGGAACTCGAAAAAATCGAGGTGGAAATTTCCAAGGTTGAACAAAAACTCGCGAACCCTAGCTTCGCGCAAAAAGTTCCACCGCAGGTTTTACAGGAGCATCAGCAACGCCTCACCGAATGGCAGGCGAAGCGCGAACAGGTCCGAGTCGCGCTGGATGCGTTGAGTTGATTTTTCGGTGGGACGAGTTCCACGAGTCTTTAATTCTGGTTTTAGACTCATAGAACTCGTCCCTCCGATTGGCTTTTCCTGAATTCATGCTTTCCTAATTGGATTGCTCAGTTAATTTTTTATTCGCATGGAGCACAGCCTGGTCACGGACATCGCCATCTGCATCATCGCCGCGTGGGTCGTGGCGGTGCTTTCTTATATCATGCGGCAGCCGCTGTTGCTGGCGTATCTCGTAGCGGGATTCACCATCGGCCCCCACGCGCTCGGCTGGATCAAGGACCGGAACTCCATCGAAACGATTTCAG
>CAXUBD010000137.1:0-2055 GCA_964249225.1 uncultured Verrucomicrobiota bacterium
CTTTGACACCCGCCGCGCTCGCCTCGATAGCCGCGCGCAAACCTGCGCCGCCCGCCGCGAGCCAGTAATGATTTCCCTGGAACGCCGCCCATGTCGAATAGACGATGAACGCGGCGAAGCCGAGAAAAACGAAGAGCGGTTGCACCCACCACGCATCGGGGCGCGTGGTTTGCCCGAACGGGCGTTGTTTGGGAAGCGTGTCGGCGTAGGCCATAAGCGTGTAGAAATTAGTAATCCTTAAGCCCAGCGTCAACGACGGAAGAAAAGTATAAGCCCCGCTTGGCCGCAACTTGCCGCGCGCTTATCGCTTCAAAACATTGACCGACCATTCATTCAAACCGCGCTCGCCCGCATCGGCTGGCGAAAGTCCGAGCAATTCCAGCGCCTCGCCGACGAGATAAAGCGAGCCGGTGATGACAATCAAATTTTGGTGGGGCGCGCGTCCCCGCGCGCCGCTTTTTTCCAAAGCCTCGTTCAACGAATCGCAAACCAAAACTTCGGCCGCCGGATTTACGGAACGAAAAGTTTCTGCCAGCTCGCGCGCGTCCGCCGTGCGCGCGCTGGCAACCGGCACGCAGAAAATTTTCGCCGCGAGCGGCGAAAGAATTTCGCACATCGGCCGCCAATCTTTGTCGCCGAGAAAACCGACGATGAACGTAAGCGGAACGCCGGCTGGCAACGCGGCGCGCAACGCTTCCACGCCTGCAACATTGTGCGCGCCGTCGAGCAGGATTTTTTGGCCGTCTGTTTTTTCGATCAACTGCAAGCGTCCCGGCCAGTTCACGTTTTGCAAACCCGCGTTGATTTTTTCTTCGCGGACGGGAATTTGCTTTTGCAAAACTTCAACCACCGCTAGAGCCAGCGCGGCATTTAGTTTTTGGTGCTCGCCGAGTAACGGTGAGGCGAGCGTCCCCGCGAGCCGATTCACAATTTTCAGCGGCGCATTTTTCTCCCGCGCCGTTTTTTCGATGACGGCCAACGCGGATTTTTCGTCCGTCGCCGTCACGACGGGAATTCCAGTTTTGATGATGCCCGCTTTTTCCGCCGCGATTTTTTCCAGCGTGTCGCCGAGCCATTGCTGGTGATCGAACGCGATGTTCGTGATGACGCTCGCGAGCGGCGTGACGATGTTCGTCGCGTCGAGCCGTCCGCCGAGGCCGGTTTCCCAAATCACAAGGTCGCATTTTTGTTCCGCGAAAAATTTCAGCGCCATGACCGTTACGACTTCAAACAGCGTTAGCTGACTATCGCCAGAAAATTGTTTGAGCAGCGGCTGAATTTCTTCAACGAGCCGGATCAATTCATTTTCAGGAATCAACTGGCGGTTGACCTGAATCCGTTCGCGAAACGAAACGAGATGCGGCGAGGTGAACAGTCCGACGCGCAGTCCGGCTGCGCGATAAATGCTTTCGAGCATCGCGCAGGTCGAGCCTTTGCCGTTCGTGCCGGCGACGTGGATGAAGCGGAGTTTTCCCTGCGGATTGCCGGCGAGCGCGGCGAGCTGGCGCGTGTTTTCCAGCCCGAAATTCGCGCCGAACAGTTGCAGGCCGTAAAGAAATTGGATGGCTTCGGAATAATTCACGCGCTGATAGCGTCGCAAATGCCAAAATTTTTGCCACTACAAAGGTTCTGACACGAATTGCACGAATCAACGTAGAATTGACGCTGGCAAATTTCCCGCGCAAACTTGACGCATGGCAAAGAAACCAGCCGCGAATCCCGCCGTCGCTTTCGCGCACCTCAATCGTCAGATTCCGCCAGAGCCGCATACGGCCATGTATGTGTGGCACAAGTATTGGTCGCGCAAGACGTGGAATGTTGTTGGGGATCACATAAAAACTTATGCCGAGTCGAATCAAATTGTTTTTGATCCCTTTGCCGGAAGTGGCGTGGTGGCGATTGAAGCCGCGCGAGAGAGCAGTTCGGCCACGGGCTGCCAGCTCCGCGCTGCATCGTCCCAATATCGCGCGTCCGCAGTCAGCAGGCCGGTGCCCCACATGCTCCTGATCTGATCAATGAGATCGGGCCCCACGCCCGTCTTCGCCAGCGTCTTCT
>CAXUBD010000137.1:2065-6234 GCA_964249225.1 uncultured Verrucomicrobiota bacterium
GCGAAACAAACGCCGCGCGATTGTGTGTGACCTCAATCCGGCGGCAAGTCTCATCACGGAATTAACATTGCGGCCGGTCAACACGCTAAAACTCCTTGAAGCTTTCGAGCGCGTGCAAACGCGCGTGAAGAAACAGGTCGAGGAACTTTACATCGTTCACTGTTTGAAATGCAGCAAGCCGTTGGTGGCGGATTGCTGAGTGCGCGAAGGAGAGGAATTGGTTGAAGTCCGCTACAAAGGTTGTCCGCATTGCGAGCATCGCTGCGAAACCGGATGCAAGCCCAAAAAGAAAGACCTCGAAGCATTGGCCGAACTCGAAGCCAAGCCAATCAAGGAATGGTATCCGAAAAACAAATTGTTTTATCCTGATGGCGAACCGTTCAAGGAAAAGCAAAAATACGATTCACTCGACGAACTTTTCACGAAACGCAATTTACGCGCGGCAGCGATGATTTATGAAGCCATCGAAGAAGAAAGCAGTCCGCAGTTAAAGAAATTCCTGCTCGGTGCATTTAGTTCCATGATTCATCTCTGCACGCGGATGATGCCGGTGGGCAATCCTGCGCCATCAAATCATTATACATTTTTCAGTTCGCCCGGCTGGACGCAGCATAGTTATTGGTCAGCGCCCCGTTACATGGAGCAAAATGTTTGGGACAAATTTGAAAACGCAGTGACAGGCAACCAAGGAATCATCAATGCCAAAAATGAGACCAACGCATTGTTCCACGATGTCAAAATTACGGATGATTGGAAAAAAGTCATGGCGGGCGAAGCGGACATTGCCATTATCAATGATGACTGTATCGAATTGATGAAGAAGATGCCGGACGAGTGCGTGGATTATATTTTTACCGATCCACCCTATGACGCTTCGATTCAATACGGCGAACTTTCCTTTCTGTGGAACGCTTGGCTCAAGAAAGATTATCTTTATGCCGACCGGATTGCCGTGCATGAAATCGTGCGGAACGAACGCCAGAAAAAGCCGTTTGATCTTTATTATGCGCTGCTGAACACCAGCGTTCTCGGAATGCACCGCGTTCTGCGACCGGAACGGTTTCTCACGCTGACCTTTCACAATCCGACATTCATGGTTCGCAATGCAACCGTGCGCGCGGGAGTTTATGCCGGTTTTGATTATGAACACATTCATCATCAGCCGCTCGGTCAGGTTTCAGCCAAGGCGATGATGCAGCCGTTTGGCAGCGCGCAGGGTGATTTTTATCTGCGTTTCGCCAAGACCGCGCGCCCATCGCGGCAGATGGAAGAAATCAGCGAAGAGAGATTCCGCCGCATCGTCATTGAAACGTGCCGTGAAGTGATTGCAAGCCGAGCCGAGCCGACGCCTTACACGATTCTCATCAACCAGATTGACCCGGTGCTGGCCAAGCGCGGATTGTTTGGAACATTGCAAACAGGTTTGGACGTAAAAACCGTGCTGGAAGAAAGTATCGGCAAGGAATTTGAATTGGTGGACGCAAAAATGGGTGGAGCATCGGGAAAACTCTGGTGGTTTGCCGACAAAACATTTGCAGCGCGTCTGGAAGCCATTCCGCTCACGGAGCGCGTCGAAGAAACGGTCTTTCGCTGCCTGAATCAAAAAGGCCGTGTGACGTTCACGGAAGTCTGGGACACAGTCGCGCGGGAATTTCCAAATTCGCTCACTTCCGACAGCACCAGCATTATCGAGGCGCTGGAAATCTTTGGCCGCAAAGCCAGCGGCGGCGTATGGGTTCTGAAAGAAGAAATCCGCATAAGCATTTCGTGGCACAGCGAATTGATCGCGCTGCTGGCGAAAATCGGCGAGGCGCGCGGACATGAAATCTGGATTGGGCAGCGGGAACAGCGCGACACGGCAAGCAAATTGATTGAACAAGTCCAACTGAAAGATTTGGTCACTGCCAAACCCGCCGCGTTGAAAGGTTTGAAAGACGTGAAAAATCTCCGGCCTGTGCTGGACATGGATTTGCTCTGGCTGGACGGAAATGAAGTTGTCCGCGCTTTCGAGGTTGAATCCACAACCACGATGACAAGCGGATTGCAACGCGGCTCAAATCTTCCGGCGGCTGTTCCCAAAACGATGGTCATTCCTGAAGAGCGGGAGAATGATTTTCAGCGAAAGATGAAATCGCCCTTGTTCAGCGAACATTTTGCAAAGGATAATTGGACGCTGGCTTATTTCAATACGCTCCGCGAAGCATACACCAAGACGAAAGCGAAGACGGATTTGGAATCGTTGTTCGGCAAAAAGAAAAGCGTGGGCGGCATTCGTTACAAGCGGCAGTCTTCGGAAGCACAGGCACTTTTTGAAATTCCTGAATCCGGCAAAAGTTCCACGACGGCAGCATGGGTGATGAAAGATGACGGAGCAGAGTGAATGAGCCAACGGAAAAAATAATTTACAGACCCTTGTTATGGAAATTGAAATTCAAAATGCAGTCGGCCTCTTCTTTCCAAATCCTTATTTTCAGCAAATCTATTTTGAAGCCGTTGTAAATGCCATTGATGCCGGGGCGACAAGAATTGAGATTAACATAAAAATCAGGGCTTTTTCTTCGCCAGACACCTTAAAAGTTACAATCACTGACAATGGAACAGGATTCACGAACGAACGTTTTGAATGCTTTTTGAGATTATTGAAGCCGCAGGATTCATATCACAAAGGCCTTGGCCGTTTGGTTTATCTAAAATATTTCAAACAAGTGGATGTCGAGAGTCGTTATGAAAAATCCGTCCGCACATTTACGTTCTCAAGCAATTTCGATGGCAAAAACAAAATAAAAACCCTCGAAAAAAACAATGGCAATGAAACACGATTAGCCTTCAGAGATTTTGCAGGTAAAAGCTTAAAATCCTACGATGATTTGAAGCCAACTTCGATAATCGAGAGATTGACGCTGGAGATTTTGCCACGGCTTTATGAGATGAAGAAAGCTGGTATCGAATTGGAGATTGTCGCAAGCCTTGAAACTCAAGAAGGAAATCCAGCGCAAGAATTTTACAATGACACGCAGACTTTCAAATCGGACAAGCTTCCTGATTTGAAAGAGGTGACAATAAAAGACGATGCCATAGATATGTTCGAGGGGATCGCGATGGCATACAGGATAGAAAAGCGATTTGGAAAAAGCTCGGTGGTCACGGCAGCTTGTGTTGATGGGCGAACTATTCCATTGGAATTAATTCCGCCGGACGGCATTCCAAATGGTTATTCCGTGATTTTTTTATTTAATTCGAAAATTTTCAAGGCAGACACCTCTCGGCAGCGTCTCGACATAAACAATGATAATTTGGAAAGAGTCCTCTTTAAGGTTCTGCGAAAGCACGTCGCCGAAATAATCAGCGAGGAAATCCCGGCGGTGAAAGAAAAGAATCTAGCCACGGAAAAACAATTTTTAGAGCGATTCCCTCATCTGATTGGATATTTTGAGGAACAAACTGTTGGGCTGATTCAAAAGGAAGAAGCATTGGAGATCGCACAAAAGCGTTTCTTCAAAGACCAGAAAGAAATTTTGGAGGCTACAAACCTCGACGAACAGCAGTATCAAAAATCTTTGGATGTATCTTCGCCACGCTGACAGAATATATTTTATACCGCACGCTCATCATCAAGAAACTTAAACAAATAAATGCCCAAAACACGGAGTCTGAAATTCACAATTTAATTGTCCCACGCTTCAAAACATTCAAAGGCAGCGAACTGATTCAGAGTGTTTACAGTAACAACGCATGGCTGTTGGATGACAAATTCATGACGTTCTCAACTATCTTGAGTGAAGAAAGAATGGATACATTGATTGCTGAAATCACGCTTTCGGATGAACAAGCAACCGACGATTCTAGGCCGGACATATCAATGATTTTCTCTGACGATCCAGACAAAACAGCAAAAGTGGATGTTGTGATTGTGGAATTAAAAAAGCGCACGGATGATGAAAAAGAAAACAGTTATGCGCTGACGCAACTTCTTCAGCGGGCTGAAAAATTGGTTCAGCATTATGACAGTATTCAACGCATCTGGTATTATGCAGTTCTTCAAATTAACGATGGTTTTGCAACGCGGCTAGGCCAACAAGGTTTTTCGCCTTTGTTTTCAAAAGGAAAAGTATTTTACCGCGAAGCTGCTACAAAAGCTCCCAAAGGCACAATAATTCCAACACCTTTAT
>CAXUBD010000137.1:6244-7104 GCA_964249225.1 uncultured Verrucomicrobiota bacterium
CCTTTATTCGTTTTGTCATTCGATGCTGTGATGAATGATGCAGAATGTCGTAACAACACATTCCTAAAAATTCTTCGGGAAGGAATGAAACTGCTGGGTGCAGAAAAATCTTAATAAAAAAGCGGCCTTCGTTTCCAAAGGCCGCTTTCGTTCCCCAATTTTATTTTACGGATGCGGGGTTGCGGGCGGTGGTGTCGGCGGTGTTCCCGGACCACCGCCAGCGTCCACGATGATGCGCGCGACTTGATATGCGCCGTAGAAGTCCGGGTTGCTGGTCTGGTAGCGTTGCATCAAACGGTCAAGCTGCCGTTCACAGATGCGGTCGCCCGCGTCAATCTTGTCCGGCAGCAGATTGGTCGCGGCACTCGTGCCGGTCTTGGCCAGCCGGGGCGCGGCGATGAGGGCGTTGAACGCGCCGATCTTGGTGTTGAGGTCGGTGAGGTCGGCGGCGGCGAGCGTGCCGGCGGCGGTGAGCGCGGCGATGTTCGCATTGCCCGCGTTGTAGATGGCGGTGCAGTTGGTCAGGCAATCGGCCTCGGTCATGTGGAGCAAATCGGGCGCGCTGAAATCCACCGCGTCAAAGATGTCGTTCTTGCCCTGCGTTTCCGCCCACTGTGCCACCGCGCCACCGACGACGGCGGCGGCGCTGCACATGGCTTGACGCGCGAGGCGTTTGTTTTGCGTTATGCCGGTGGTCGTGCCGGATTGTTTGAGTTCCTCGGCGCGAATATCATCAATGGCCGAGGAGAGGGCGTTGCGGGCGGTGACGAAGGCGGTCACGGCCTGCCAGACGGTTTTGAAGCTGTCCAAAACGCCCAAAACGGCGATGAACATCTTCGTATGAGCTTGCTGTTTAATGT
>CAXUBD010000137.1:7114-8046 GCA_964249225.1 uncultured Verrucomicrobiota bacterium
TGGTTGAGGTTGTGTTTTTTGGGAACGGAAACTTTTTTACAAAAAACCGCTTTTTCTGTCAAGGGGGTAAAAAAACGCCGAAAACCCCTGATTTTTGAGGTTTTCAGGCTCACCAAGAGACTGATAGTGGCTAAAACGAGACAGTTAATGGCCGTCGGGAGACTTTCAATATCCATCGGGAGACATTCAACGTCCGCCGGGAAGGTGACAATGGCTAAAACGGAACATTCAACGGTCGTCGGGAGACTGACAACGTCCGCCGGACGAGTGACAGCGTTAACCGGGAAACTGCCATTGCCCATTTTACGGCTGACGATGTTCGCCAGGAAGTTGCCAGCATTCGTCGGGAAGATGCGCTCCTCACCCCGGCCCTCTCCTCGTTTAGCAAGGAGAGGGAGAAGAAATTTTGCGGGACGTCACAGCGGCTTGTGATGAATATACTGGTGCGCGGCGGCGATAAAACTTTTGAACAGCGGATGCGGCTGGTGCGGCTTGCTCTGGAATTCGGGATGAAACTGGCTCGCGATGAAAAACGGATGGTCTTTCAGTTCGATGACCTCGACGAGTTTGCCGTCGGGCGACAGGCCGCTGAAAATGAAGCCGGCCTTCTCGAATTTTTCGCGGTAGGCGTTGTTGAATTCGTAGCGGTGGCGGTGGCGTTCGTTGATGACGAACGAGCCGTAAATTTCCGCCGCGCGCGTGCCGAGCTTCAACTGGCAGGGCTGCGCGCCGAGGCGCATCGTGCCGCCTTTTTTGGTGATCTTGCGCTGCTCGTCGAGCATCGCGATGACGGGATGCGGCGTGTTCAAATCAAATTCGGTCGAGTGCGCCTTCGCCAGCTTCAACACGTCACGCGCGAACTCAATCGTGGCGATCTGCATTCCGAGGCAAAGGCCGAGGTAAGGAATTTTATTTTCACGCGCGTATTGGGC
>CAXUBD010000138.1:0-571 GCA_964249225.1 uncultured Verrucomicrobiota bacterium
TCAGATGTTTGCCGCGCTGGACAACCGTGACCTTGACGCCAAAACGCGCAAAAAATTGCGCGAACTCGCAAGCGATCGCGCCGCCGCCGAGAATGATGAGCGACTTGGGCAATTTCTTCAGCGCGATCGCGTCGTCGCTCGTGATGAAGCCAACGTCATTAAGTTGTGGCAGCGGTGACGGCGCGACGCGCGAGCCGGTTGCGACAACAAAATGTTTCGCTGAAAGTTTTTTCCCGTTGCTCAATTGAACTGTGTGCGCGTCGAGAAATTTTGCGTTGGCGCGGATGAATTTGAATTTTCCGGCGTTAAGTTGCTGCGCGCGGAAATCGGCGAAATCTTTGATCATCAGATTTTTCCGCGCCATGACTTTGGAGAAGTTGAAGGAAACTTTTCCGGCGCTGACGCCCCAAGTTTCAGCGTGTTCGGCGAGATGTTTCACTTCCGCCGCATAGAGCAACGCTTTGGTCGGCATGCAGCCGCGCAAAATACAAAGTCCGCCGACCGCTTCGCCGCCTTCGATGACGACAGTTTTTAATCCCGCGCCTGCCGCCGTTCTTGCCGCGGCGTAACC
>CAXUBD010000138.1:581-2631 GCA_964249225.1 uncultured Verrucomicrobiota bacterium
CCGCTGCCGCCGCCGATCACGGCCACGTCAAAGTTGAATCTATTCTGCGATTTCATACTTTCAGCATGGGCCAGAAAACTCATCCTGACAAGCGGACAGCATCCCAGTCGCTTCCAAGCCGGTTCAAAAATTATTGCGGCATTTTTTGAAGCGCCTACAATCAACTCATGAAATCATCCACGCTTCTGTCATTGATGAGTTTGTTTTGCCTCATGGCTTTGCGCCCGGCTTTTGGCGCCGAACCCGCGCACAACTTCGGCCAGTGGGAAAAAGAAATCGCCGCGTTTGAAGCGATGGACCGCACCAATCCGCCGCCCATGAATGCGGTGCTATTCATCGGTTCCTCGACCATCCGTTTTTGGACGACGCTGGCGACGGATTTTCCCGGTCAGCCGGTCATCAATCGCGGATTCGGCGGATCGGAGATTGCGGATTCCACGCACTTTGCCGACCGGATTGTTTTTCCCTATGCGCCCAAGGCAATTTTTTTCCGCGCAGGCGGCAATGACATTGACGCGGGCGAATCGCCGGAAATGGTCTTCGCCGATTTCAAGGATTTTGTCGCAACCGTCCACGCAAAATTGCCGGAAACGGACATTTTTTTCATCTCGTGGAATCCGACCATCGCGCGCTGGCAGAACCGCGACAAGGAAAAAATCCTTAACAATTTGGTCGAAGTTTTCGCGCGCCAGACACCGCATTTGAAATACATCGAAGCCAGTGATTTTGTGCTGGGCGCCGACGGCAAGCCGCGCCCGGAACTTTTCCGTGATGACAAACTGCATTTCAACGCCGCCGGCTACAAACTGCTCGCGGAACGCGTGCGGCCTTATCTGCCAAAATAAACGGCAACCATTTTTTGCGTTGCGATATTTGGGTGCGTTTCTCATCCTTGTCAAATGAGCGAAATCATTTATCCGCGCAGCCCGCGCGAAACGATGGACGGCTGGCATTATCTCCCGCGTTACGTTGATAAAATCCGCCTGCATCTCGCGGGAAAATTGCACGCAGATTATACGGAAAATCTCGGCAAGGGCTTCGATGGTTTCTGGCTCAAGGCCGCCGGTTTGACGCACGAACAATTCGTCGCGGTCGTGAAAAATTCCCTTACCGACGGCGAAGTCTATGACTGGGTTCGCAAAAATGTAAAAAAATCTCCCGCCGAAAAAGCCGCGCACTGGCAGGATGTCTTGAGCCGCCCGCTGGCGAACGATGCCGCCGCATGCGCGCGTTTCAAATTGCGCAAGGAGCAATCGGGCATCGCGCATCGCGCCGACATCACAAATTTCGTGGACTACCTTGATGCGGACGAAAAGCGGCTTTGATTTTTTCCGCGAAATTGGATGAAAAAAATTCTCAAATGGATTTTCGCCGCGCTCATCATTGCGTTTGCCTTGTTGCAATTCACGAATCCCGCGCGCACCAATCCGCCGGTCGTCAGCGATTTGATGGCGGGTAATCCGCCGCCGCCGGAAATCGCGGCGACGTTGCACGCGGCGTGTTACGATTGTCATTCCGGCGAAACGCGCTGGCCGTGGTATAGCCGAGTCGCACCGATGGCGCGGCTGATTGCCAATGACGTGAAGGAAGGCCGCGACAATTTGAATCTTTCCGACTGGCCGAAAGATCCCAAACGCGCGGCGAAACGGCTGGAGAGCATGAGCGAGGAAATCGGCTACGGCGACATGCCGCCCAAAAAATACACCGCCATCCACGCCGATGCGCGGCTGACCGGCGCGCAGAAAAAACAGTTGATGGGCTGGCTGGATTCGCGCGCCGGGCAACTGAAGGCGACCATTCCGGCAAAATAATTTCATGCTGCACACTGAACTAATTCCCGCCCGCGAAAAAAATTCCCGCCGCCTGATGGTCATGCTGCACGGCCTCGGCGACAGCATCGAAGGCTATCGCTGGCTGCCGGAGGCACTGGATTTGCCGTGGCTGAATGTCTTGCTCGTCAACGCGCCGGACGAATACTTCGGCGGCTTTTCGTGGTTCGATTATCCCGGCGACATCGCGCCGGGCATTTTGCGCAGCCGGAATTTACTTT
>CAXUBD010000138.1:2641-7997 GCA_964249225.1 uncultured Verrucomicrobiota bacterium
CACAAACGAGACGGTGCTGCTCGGTTTTTCGCAGGGCTGCCTGATGACGATTGATGTCGGGCTGCGTTATCCGCACAAATTCGCCGGACTTGTCGGCATCAGCGGCTGGGTTTTTGAGGCTGAACAATTGCTGAAAGAACTTTCGCCCGTCGCGCCGCAGCAACGTCTGCTCGCCACGCACGGCCCGTTCGATCCGATCATTCCGTTCGATCCGGTTCGCGGCCAAATCCAACGACTCAAATCCGCTGGCCTAAACGTCGAATGGCGCGAATTTCCCAAAGCGCACACGATTCATGGCGAGGACGAAATCGCTGTCATCCGAAATTTTGTACGCGCCGGTTATCCGGTTGTGGGGAAGTAACCGGCGCGCTGGTGAAACCGCGCAGGCACGCGGATTTGGGAAGATTAAACCTTCACTTCGCGGTGCGTTCCGGGCATCCAGGTCTGTTCCGCGCGCGGTTCGTTTATGGTCTGCCAGTCAATCGCGTTTGCCACCGCGGTCCGCATTTTGGCGAACCACCAGTTGGCGCGGGCGATACGCCCTTCGCGGCGGGCAAGGCCGGCGCGCGGTTTGAGGCCGTTGAATCCGAGTTCGAGTTGTTCGTTGGTTGTCATAATTTTGTTTTAATTACGACAACACTTTCGCAAGGCGGGTTAGACAAAGGCTGTCCAATCCTCAATTTTCTGAAAATTATTTTTTAAGACCAAAATGCCCGTTACGGACGCAATTCCACCACGTCGCCTGCCTCCAGCGGCACGACCGCGCCACTCAACAAAATTTTAGGATCAACGTTCGCGCTTTCGCCGTTGCGCGTGATGACTATTTGTTTCGGCTCGTGCGAATCAAGGTAGTTCGCCGTGGCGATGGCCTGCGCGAGCGTCAACCCGGCGACCCACGGTACCTGCGGATTTTGCACCGGCCCGATGATCGTGACGCCGGATTGCTGCTGTTGCTGCCGCAGCAACGCATTTTGTCCCTCCAGAAAAGCCGACTGCGACTGCGCCCGCGCTTTCGATCTGCTCGTGCAACCGCCGGCGGCCAAGGCCACAAATAAAATGACGATGAAAAATTTCATCCGTAATTCAAACACGCTGTTTCACAAAATGTTTCGCGCGCAGGAAACATTATTTGTTGGCGATCGGCGATGCCACGGAATTTTTCCACGCCGCGACCGCCGTTTTGATTTCCGCCGCGCAGTTTGCGCGCGGTTTTACGAAGCGCGGCGTGAACCACGGAAACGTTCCGATCAAATCCGGCGTCACGAGAATTTGCCCGTCGCAATCCGGTCCGCTGCCGATGCCGAGGGTCGGGATGGAAATCTTTTCGGAAATCTCTTTTGCGACCGGCGGTGTCACCAGTTCCAGCACGATTGCGAACGCGCCTGCGTCAGCCAGCGCCTGCGCGTCTTCGAGCAACGTCTGATGCTCCGCGTTTTTCTTACCCTTGATGTGATAACCGCCTTCTTCCAAAACGTGCTGCGGCAACATTCCAAGATGGCCGCAAAAAGAAATTCCCGCCGCGATGATCGCCTTCACTTGCGGCAGAATTTCCGCGCCGCCTTCCGCCTTCACAAATTCTGCGCCCGCTGCGACAAGTTTTTTTGCGTTCGCGACGGCATCAGAAACGGTCTCGTAACTTTTGAACGGCAAATCCGCGCCCAGCAAAGCATTCGGTTTGGCGCGCGCGGCTGCACGCAGATGATGTTCGATTTCCGCCATCGTCACATGCGTTGTGTTTGGATAACCGAGCGCGACCATGCCGAGCGAATCGCCGACGAGAATGAGCGGCACGCCCGCCTCGTCGAGCAGTTTCGCCATCGGAAAATCATACGCAGTCAACGCAGCAATTTTTTCGCCGCGACCTTTCATGGCGCGAATTGTTTCAACGATGATTTTGGAATTCATTTTTTGAAACCACGGATTACGCGGATTTTTCAGCAATCCGCAATCATGGTTAAAAACTTTTCAGCAATTCCTCCGGCGAAGTCGTCGCCGTGCCGACTTTACCCACAACAATTCCCGCCGCGTGATTGGAAAGGATCGCCGCTTCCATCGGTGACGCGCCCGCCGCGATCGCCAGCGTGAACGTGGCGATCACAGTGTCGCCCGCGCCGGAAACATCGAACACTTCCTGCGCGACCGTCGGGATGTGAAACGGCTTTTGCCCGCGCTGGCACAGCAGCATTCCCAGTTCGCCGAGCGTGATCAACAAAACTGCCGGGCGCAATTCGTTCAACAGGCGTTCCGCGACGAGCGTCAGGTTTTTGTCCGCGAACGGATTTTCATTTTTGGTTTCGTCCGGCAAATCCGCGAGTTCAAACGCTTCTTTGCGGTTGGGCGTGATGAGCGAAAGATTGCTCAAATTCAATTCATGCACCGGCTTCGGATCGAGGCTCAACCACACGCCGCGCTCGCGGCACAAGGATTTTATCTCGTTCAGTAATTGCTGCGTGACGACGCCTTTGCCGTAATCGCCGACGATGACGGCGTCGGCCTTGGAAAGTTTGGCCTTAAATTCAACGAGCAATTTCGCGGTAGTTTTGTCGTCGAGCGCGCCGCGCGTCTCGCGGTCAATACGCACGACCTGCTGCTGATGCGCCACGATGCGCGTCTTGATGCTCGTGTGCCGCGCGGCATTTTTCACGAGGCCGGTGCAGCCGATGTGTTGCTCGCCCAAAAGTTTCAACAATTTTCGCGCGGCATCGTCATTGCCAATCGCGCCGAAAAGTTCCGCCGGTGTTTGCAGCGAAACGAGATTGCGCGCGACGTTGGCCGCGCCGCCGGGCATGAAGCTCTCGCGCGAAAAATCCACCACCGGCACCGGCGCTTCCGGCGAAATGCGCGACACCCCGCCCCAGATAAACTGGTCGAGCATCACGTCGCCGACGACGAGGACTTTGTTTTTTTGCGCGGCGGCCAAAATGTGTTTGGCGCGCGAAGCGGATAGTTTTTTTGAACTCATTTTATTTTAGCCACAGTTTGAACACAGTTTAAACAAGGTTAAAAAGAATGTCTAAACACCATGCTTGAAAAGCAAAGTCAAAAGACCACCGATTATACCACCAATAGTTGCCGTAATGATTCTATCAACATTTGGCCAAAGATAACGCATTTGCCATTCCTTACATTCGATTTCTTGAGGGCTTTCTTTATAGTTTATTGAATCATTATTTTTGAAAGTGACGAGGCTTCCCATTCCGTCCTCTGTCTCAATCGGTTTAATCGTCCGAATATCATCCGGGTCAACACGGTTCTTTTCTTCTTCTGGCACGAAAAGTTTGTGTAAATAAATGTATGCCATAAAACATTCATCAGTTTTGAATCGTGTAAGTGCCTGAATAAATCCATTCTTTGTCCATCGCCATCGCATCAATAAAATTTGGCTTCTTTTCCCATATCGTTGCGTTTTGTAATGGCAACATATCTCCGCCAAAGTCTTCCAGAGTCACAAGTTTTACTTTATCTGGAGAACCTAAACCAAAATATGGGCTTTTGTGTTGGCGTGGGGCATTTAACATTACCGTGTAGTTGCCAGAATAATCGTAATCATGACCGTTCATTCTAAATTTTACGGATTGAGGTTTCATGCTTATTACATCTGCCGGAAGCATGGTATTTGTCATTCCTAAAAAACTATCCATATAAACGACTGCGTTTTTGAGATCAGGCGGCGTCGGATTCAATGAAACTTTGTTGGTTTGTGGCTGCACAAGTTGAGCATTGGCTATTTCTTGATCAGTCCAGCCTTGAGATTTTAATTCTGCAACGTCCTGCGCAGGGATGACGTGGCCTTCTTTGTTAGTAATTGTTTGTGCTTGAGTTTCAATTCGACAGACGAGAATTGCAATTAACGCGATGACAATTTTCATGGTTTTGGCAATCTGTGTTTTATCCGTGGTTGAATTTTAGTTCAGAAACGCCGTCAACAGACTCGTCACGCTCGCCGTTTCGCTGGGCGCGCCGAGGCCAGTCTCAAACGGTCGAGAAAAAACTTGTGCGTTCATGCGAATCACGCGGCGATAAATTGCTGGAGTGAAACGGCCTGTTTCGGATGACGCTTAAAAAGCTCCTCGTCGGTCGTGACCAGCCAGCAGCCCAGACGTTTTGCCAGCGCCAGATATTCAGCGTCATACGAGGAGGTTTTTGGCGTTTCGCGAAGAATGGGGAAAATTTCCGCGTCATTCAGTTCGTGGATGGTCACGGACATCACGGCGGCTTGGGCAGCCTGGATCAGGAAATCGTCGCTTTCACCTTTGAGCACCATTTTTCTGGCGACGCTGCGAAATTCGCTGCGGAAAAGCGCCGGCGCGTGCCAAGCGGGATCTTTTCTGCGCGCGGCGACGGCGTCTGCATGAAAATCATCCTTGGACAGAATAAACGCGGCAATGAGGCTGTTGTCCGCCACAATCATTTGCGTCCCTCGAGCCGTGCGTCCCGGATTTCTTGCGCCGTGAGCGAGGTCTGCATTTTATTTCCGAGGTTTTCGATGATTTGAAGCAACTCGGCTTCGGAGGTTTTTTCATGGCCGTTGCCGTGATCCAGATTTTTGAAAAGCCAGTTCTTTTCCTCGGCGGGCAACGCCTGAATCTCCTTCAAAATCATGGTCGCAGTCATGCTCAAAAAGTGGCAGCACTTGCGCGCAAAGTCAATCAATCCAGAAACGCCGTCAACGGACTCGTCGCGCTCGCCGTTTCGCTGGGCGCGCCGAGGCCGATTTCAAACGCCGCGCGTCCCGCTTCCACGGCCAGCTTGAACGCGATGCCCATGCGGTTCGGATCGTTCGCCACGGCAATGGCGGTGTTCACCAGCACGGCGTCCGCGCCGAGTTCCATCGCCTCCGCCGCGTGGCTCGGCGCACCGATGCCCGCGTCCACGACGACAGGAACGGTCGCCTGCTCGATAATGATTTTTATTTGGTCGCGCGATTGCAGGCCGCGATTCGAACCGATGGGCGAACCGAGCGGCATCACCGTCGCGCAGCCAACTTCCTGCAAGCGTTTCGCCAAAACCGGATCGGCGTTGATGTAAGGCAAAACGGTGAAACCTTCTTTGACCAAAATTTCCGCCGCGCGAAACGTTTCAATCGGGTCGGGCAGCAGGTAGCGCGGGTCGGGATGGATTTCGAGCTTCACCCAGCGCGGCAAACCGGCGGCGACGGCGAGGCGCGCGAGGCGGACGGCTTCCTCGGCGTTCATCGCGCCGCTGGTGTTGGGCAGGAGCAGATACTTTTTCGGGTCAATGAATTCGAGGATGTTCGCGAACGGATCTTTCTTGCCGCTCAAATCCGCGCGGCGCAACGCTACGGTGACCATTTCCGTGCCGCTGGCGGCGAGAGCATCGCGCATGGCTTCCGGCG
>CAXUBD010000139.1:0-2230 GCA_964249225.1 uncultured Verrucomicrobiota bacterium
CCCGCCGCGCAGGGCAAAGTTTGAAAAAGAGAGGGTGCAATTACAATTGGAAACAAAAAGATCCGTTAACGGAAGCAACTGGTAGGGACAGCGCGCTGCGCTGTCCCCGTCGCCGAGCGCAGCATCAGGCGACAGAGGAATCGGACGCTTTACCATGTTCGTCTCTACCAAGCCTAACTTCCGCCAACTGCCTGACTCCCAAATTTTTTCTAAATTCGTGAAAACGCACGCGATAATGAAACGGTCGTAGCGCGCATTGTTCCGGCAATGAATGTCCAAACTGCTGCGCGTTAAGATAGGCCGCAGCGGCTTTGGCCTGTTGCAAATCTTCGGTGGCAAAAGGATTATCACGTTTTTCCACCGCCGCGCGGAAAATGGCTTCAAGTCGTATGAGAGAAGTTTCAGGATTGGCGAGCGAGCGGATGTGTTGTTGTGCCGCCGCGCCCATTCTCTCACGAAGCCGGCTCGAAGGAGTCTCGCCCCACCCATCGCCTGCCAGTTTCAAAATCGCATCGGCCATCGTCGCCCGCGTGCTGGCCACGAAACCACATTCACCGTGACGCACCAGTTCGATCTGCGCCTGATCGCCCCACGGCACGGAATGGGTGATGACCGGCTTGCCCAGATTCATCGGCTCGGCGATGCCATAACCAAAACTTTCGCCGATGGACGACGTGTGCAGAACGACATCGAGCGCGGAAATGGTCCGGCGCAATTCATCGGCATCGGACGTGACGGGCAGGATGACAAAACGGTCGGCGTCTGGCGAGGCGCGCAATGCCGTCGCGACCCGCGGCGGCGGTTCGCGCAGGAGTAATTTTATTTTTCGATTTTTTTTCAGCGCCAGTCGAAAAGCGTCCAGCGCGAGGTTCGTCCATTTGTTCGGTTCGGGCCGCGAGAACCGGCCAAACAAAACTTCATCCTCGGCGACGTCCAGATGTTTTCGGAACGCGGCGATTTCTGACGCCGGCGGTGGCTCAATTGGGTCGAGCGGATAAACCGCCACACTTGCACGCCGGAAAAAACTTTCGTCAAGTTTCCGAAACGACCGGCGCGCAGCCTGCACGCAACTGGTCCACGAAATGAACAAACGGAAATCCGTCCACGCATCTTCACGGGGATTTTCGAGCCGACCGAAAATATTCGATTGGACGACGGGAATCTTCCTCAATTTTAAAGCGGCTTCTCCTAACAAATCTATTTCTGTCGCAAAACCAGGAGTATGAATATGGATTACGTCTGGCCGAATACTTTTAACAGCTTCATATATCTGGTCAGAATGCCAATCACAGACAATGAGCGGAATTTCCATCTCGGCCAAATCCTTTGCTCGCGGACCGGCTTTCATAGCCAATACTACAACTTCATGCCCTAAATTCTTAAGCCCTTTCGACCAGCGGCATGTGGCCTTGTCGGCACCGCCCAAGCCAAGATAAGCGCCGAATTCGAGAATTTTCATTAATGGCCCGGTATTAATTTTGGCGCAGAAAATCCTGGTCGAAATCGTAAAATTTTTGCAGGTGCGCCGGCCACAATGGCGTGATCAGGCACATTTCGCGTCACAACCGAACCCGCACCAATTACGGCTCCGGTTCCGATTGAAACGCCATCAAGGATTACTACATTTGTACCAACCCATGTTCCATTTCCAATCTTGATACCCTTCGAAGAAGAAGGTTGTAGGGAAATTGGGAGTGATGGGTCGTCAATGCCGTGGTTGGTGGGAACAATTCGACAACCGGAAGCGATCATCACATTCTCGCCGATGTCCACCCCGCCTTGTCCATAGAGATTAGAAAAATCACCGACTCCCGACCGCTTGCCAATGCGA
Organism: uncultured Verrucomicrobiota bacterium; assembly: GCA_964249225.1. Taxonomy (GTDB): domain Bacteria; phylum Verrucomicrobiota; class Verrucomicrobiia; order Limisphaerales; family UBA11358; genus UBA11358. The sequence continues at coordinate 1,832 of CAXUBD010000139.1, forward strand.
ATATTTCCACCAATTGATTCAATTACGGCAAAACGGCTAATGATTACATCATCTTCCAAAATTATACGACCTTTTGCATCGGCCAGAACCGTTGCTCCGCGCAAAAACCTAACTCGATTTCCAAGATAAATATTTCGTGCATGTTTAAACAGGCAAAGCCTTTCCAAATATGGTGGGCTTTTCACTTTGTCATTAATCTTGGAAAAGCGCCACCAGAGTCGGCGTGCTGCAATTCTTGACAATATATTTCCAAATCTCATTGTAAGTTAGGCGCAAAAATCATTCACACCATACATGATAGGAATTTTTTGCGCCGAGCAAATTGTAATCATGAAAAAATGAAATGGAATAGCCCGTTTCGCGAAGAAGTTTGAACACGTCTTCCGAGGATTTTTCCTG
>CAXUBD010000139.1:2240-6949 GCA_964249225.1 uncultured Verrucomicrobiota bacterium
AGAAATCCGGGATGAACTTCCAGCCAAAGGCGCGGACGGAATTGGGCGAGGCATTTTTGCGCGCCACGCAAGACGTGCAGTTCAAAACCATCCACGTCAATTTTCATGACGGTCGGCGGCGGCCCGCCCCCAGCAATGTATTCATCAAGCGTGATGGCGGGAAATTCAGTTTTAGCGGATGAGGCCTCGTCACCCAGCCGCAGCATGGCGTCCAGCTCATTCACACCGCCCGTCAAAGAATTTCCGTCACTAACAGCCAGCGGATTGATTTGAAAATTCTCAAAACCATTAAGCTCGCAAATGCGCCGGATGGCCTGGACATTTCCCGGAAGCGGTTCGAAGACATGAACATTGATGTTTTCCCGCAGCCTCAATTTTGCTGCGGCGGAATACGCGCCGCGAAATGCGCCGATGTCGTAAAAAACATCCGCCGGTTTTAGATGAGCAAGAAAATAATTCAATTCGTGACGCCCGTCCGCATGTTCACAAAAGAAAAAGTAGGATTCATAAAATTCCTTGGACGGAACCAGGAGAAGTTTTTTGCAATCGCTGAAAATGCAAGGCACAAAACCATTTTTCTGACGCAAAAGCCAGCCGGACACAAATGGCCACCACAATCGGGGGCCAGCGTGACCCATTTGAACCAGTTTTCCGTTTAATGATTCGAAGCGCATGGAATAAATCTTTAAGGAGATTGATGGAATCACGGTTTTCTGGCCAGCAGATAACAATTATGTCGCAGCACCTCCAGTGAAATTTCGGGCATTTCAGCCGAAGTTTGCAAAATTTCCGCGCCTTTCTGTTTAAAGAACCAAACGAGGTCGTTCAACCGCGTGAGATGAACGGCGTCGGCGTCAACGGAATATGCCGCGCCGTGCAGCACGCTGGGCTGGAGATTCATCCAAAAGGCGCCGGGCGGACTGGCTTGGAGATTTTTTTTCCAACGCGGCGCGCGGAATTTCAGATCGCGCAGATGGCTGGCGGCATCCGGCAAATCCAGCGCAGATATTTTTTCCCGAAACCGGCGCGGAGTTTTTCCAAAATAAACGCTCAACGGAAAACCGGGACTGTCAATGAACTCCGGGCAGATGATGGCGATGAGGCCGCCGGGCCGGCAAAATTGCCAAAGCGATTCGAGATAAGCGGGCGGGTCCACTACATGTTCAAGCGTGTAAAGGCTGGCCACGATGTCAAACGTTTCCGGCGGCGCGGTTCCGATTTGAAAAAAGCGCGCCTTGGGAAAACGCCGCCGATTTTTCTGCAGCAAAACTTCGCTGTAATCCAAGCCGGTGTAATTGCCGCCTTTTTCCTCAACATACGGACACAAATGAGCGGTACCGCAACCGGCTTCCAGCACGGTTGCGCTCGGAAATACGCGCCCGACCAGATCGCAATGGAACGGCTGCTCGTTGGAATTATATCGTTGGGCCGATTGGTTCGCGATCTCGTAGTAATTTGTCGGCGTGTTTTGATAGAAGCTGGCCATCGCTTTTTTCAGCCGGGCAATTTGCTCCGGCGAAATTTCAGCGTGACGCATGAAGGCAAGGCTCATAATTTTAAACCGGCAGAAATTTCCGCAACGAGTGGCGCGAAATCCACAGCGCCACCAAACCGCCGTGCAATGCGGCGGGAATCAGCAGCCAATAGGAATCGCTTTGAAAAATAAAATAACTGATCGCGAACCCCGCGCCGACCAGACATTGCGCGCCAACTTTTTTCCAGGTGCGCCGGTCCAGCCAGCCGCCGGCTTTGAGCAAGCGGATGGTGAACAAATCCTGCGCCACCAATGCGACGCGGCTGAACAGAAAACCATACGCCGCGCCGACGATGCCGCCGGTTTTCCAGCCAATCCACACGCCCACGATCGCGAGCAGTCCGGCGGCGACGCCAAATCCGATGGCCGTGCCCAGACGATTCAGTGAGGCCAGTTGCACGTTTGAAATGTTGGCCAGTGCGCTGAAACAGCAGGCCGCGACCAGCGGCACGAGCAGCGGCGCGACTTGCAGCGCGGCTTTTTCTCCAAGTTCAACACCCATCGTATGCGTCAGCCAGAATCGCACCAGCACCGAATGCCAGAGTCCCACCCAAATGGCGGCAAGCAGATACCAATCGAACACGAAGGCGAACGTATCGTTGTAGATTTTCGCCGCTGAATTTTGGCTCGCGCCGCCAACCGTGCGTGAAGAGTTGTAAAAAACCGGGCCCATGGTCGCCACGCTCAAGCTTTGCAGCCGCGAACTCAAATTACTCGCGACCACGTAATGCGCGTAATCGGCGGCGGGCGCAAATCCCGTTTTGCCCAAAATGAGCCGGTCAATGGAGCCGAAAAACCCACCGGCGACCAGTCCCAGAAAATTTTTTCCGGCGTAGGCGGCCATTTCCCGCGCGTGACCGAGGCTGGCGTCGCGAAGATGAAATCCCAAGTCGTAATTCCGGCGGGAATGCCGGATGAAGATTCCTAGTTGCAAACCGCTGACAAGCAATCCCCACACGATGAGCACCAGCGGGCTGCGCGTGAAATACGCCAGCGCGATGGATGGCAGGACTTGCAGCAGATTCATGGTCGTCCGCAGCAGGCTGATGAATTTAAAATCCAGATGCGCTTGCGACAGGATCAGCCAATAGGTGCCGTAGTAATTGATGAACAATCCAAATCCGCTGACCAGAAAACACAGCCGCAACAAATTGAAATTCGCCGGCGACACATTGAACCATTTTGGTCCCAGCCAGACGCCGACGCCGATGAACAACAGCGACGCCAAGGTCAGGAACGGGATCACAATCAAATTTCCCGTGCCCCAATAACCGCGCACCGCCGCCGCATCGCTTTTTCCCAGCGCGACCGCGATGTAGCGCCCGACCACCACGCCCAAACCCATGTCCGCAAACCCGAACATCCCCGTGAACGTGCCGATATACATCCACAACGCGCACATTTCATCGCCCAAAAAACGGAGGAACAGCGGCATCGTGAAAAAACCGATCGCCCCCGTCACCAGCAAGGGCAACAGGCTCCACACCGTCTGTCGTTTGATGCTCATCAAAAATTTGTGGAACGCGCGCGTGGATTCTTACCTGTTCAAGGCCCTTTTACCACGCGGAAAATTTTACGCGCGCCTTCAAATGCGCTTGCAGTCCGGCATTGCTGTGCTTCCATTCCGCGACCGCAAAATTTCCGGCGAAGAAAAAAATATGCACTGTGTCATCGGTTCCGGCCCGGCAGGCGTCGCCTGCGCCAAGGCGCTCCGCGCGCGCGGCGCGGAAGTGCTGATGCTCGACGCCGGTTTGGAATTGGAACCCGATCGCGCGCAACTCGTCCGTCAACTCGCCAGCACAAAACCTTTCGCGTGGAGCAGCCGCGATCTCGCCGCGTTGAAAGGCAACGCCGACGCCAATGCCGATGATATATCCAAATTGCTCTTCGGCTCGGATTTTCCTTATCGCGAAACCGAAACGCAAATCCCCTGGCAGGGTGAAAAAATTGGATTACGTCCATCGCTCGCGCTCGGCGGCTTGAGCAACGTCTGGGGCGCGGCCATGCTGCCGCATCGCGACACGGACATCGCGGACTGGCCAATCAAAAATGCGGAGCTGGCGCAACATTATCGCGCCGTCACCCAATTCACCGGACTCGCTGCGCAACATGACGACCTTGAAGAAATTTTTCCATTGCACTGCGGAAATCCCGGCGCGCTGGAACCGAGCCGGCAGGCAAAACTGCTTTTGAGAAATCTAAATCGTCATCGCGACGATTTGCGCGCACGCGGCTGGCGCTTCGGTCGCGCGCGCGTGGCCATTCGCGCGGCAACTTGCGTTTATTGCGGACTTTGTCTGGATGGCTGTCCTTACGGCTGCATTTACAACAGCGCCGACACCGTGCGCGAATTGAGTGCGGGAAAAAATTTCTCATATCAACGCGACGTCATCGTCACGTCGCTGCGGGAAAATTCTGGAAAAGTTTTCATCGCCGGTTTTCATCGCGCCACGCACGCGCCGCTGGCGTTTGAAGCCGATCGCGTTTATCTCGCGGCAGGCGTGATCCCGACCGCGCAAATTTTACTGCGCTCGCAAAACGCCTATGATCAGCCGTTGCGATTGCGCGACAGCCAGTATTTTCTTTTTCCGATCCTGCTCGCGCGGCGCACGCGCGACGTGAAAGCGGAAGCGCTTTACACCTTGAGCCAGATTTTCATCGAACTATGCGATCCAAAAATCAGCCGACGCAGCGTGCATCTGCAAATTTACACTTACAGCGATTTCATCGCGCAGGCAGTTCGGAAAAAGTTCGGGCCGCTCGCGCGTCCGTTGGAAATCCTGGCGCGGCAACTAGAAGACCGGATGGTCATCGTGCAGGGATTTCTGCATTCGGACGAATCAGCGGTGATTGAAATGGCCTTGAAACGCGACGGCGAAAAAGATCTTTTGCAACTGGACGCGCTGCCGAATCCCGCGTCGCGCGTCGTCGTGAAAAAAGTTTTGCGTGAACTTCTTGAGCAATCGCGGCGGCTCGGCGGAATGCCGCTCGCGCCGTTGCTGCAACTGGCCGAACCCGGACGCAGTTTCCATTGTGGCGGCTCGCTGCCGATGCGCGCGCAGCCGGGAAATTTTGAAACCGATCTGCTCGGCCGACTGCGCGGCTGGCCGCGCGTTCACGCCGTGGACGCCAGCGTTTTGCCGAGCGTGCCGGCGACGACAATCACTTTTTCCGT
>CAXUBD010000139.1:6959-7975 GCA_964249225.1 uncultured Verrucomicrobiota bacterium
GGAAACGGCGATGCTGTAATTTAATTTTTTATGAGCAGTCAAAAAATTTGCGCAATCACCGGCAGCAACGGTTATGTCGGCGGCTGCATCAAAAATTATTTCGCCGCGCGCGGCTGGGAAATTCTGGAGCTGACGCGCCAGCCGAAAGCCGGAACGCACGCCGTAAAGTTTCAGCTCGGCGAAAAAATTTCGCCGGCGGATTTGGCCGCCGTCAACGCGCTCGTCCATTGCGCCTACGATTTCAAGCCGTTGCAGTGGGACGAAATCCGCGCGGTGAACGTGGACGGCTCGCGCAAACTTTTTAAGGCGGCGCGCGCGGCGGGCGTCGGAAAAATCATTTTCATTTCGTCCATCAGCGCGTTCGACGGCTGTCGTTCGCTTTATGGCCGCGCGAAATTGGAGATTGAAAAAATCGCGCTGGATTGCGGCGCGCTGGCAATCCGGCCGGGACTGGTTTTCGGAAATGATCCGGGCGGGATGTTTGGCAAACTGGTTGCGCAGATCCGCCAGTCGTCCATGATTCCGCTGATCGGTGATGGCTCGCAAATCCAGTTTCTGGTTCACAGCGAGGATTTGTCTGCGTTCGTGGAACGTTGCGCCAGCGGCGAAATGAAAAACTATCCGGGAATTTTTACGGCGGCGAATGAACGACCGTGGACGTTCAAAGAATTGCTGCTGGAAATCGCGCGCGGGCAAAATAAAAAAATAAAATTCATTCCGCTGCCGTGGCGATTGGCCTGGGCGGGATTGAAAACGGCGGAGATTTGCGGGCTGAAATTAAATTTCCGCAGCGACAGTTTGATCAGTTTGATCAATCAAAATCCAGCGCCGGATTTTTCGGCGAACGCGGCGGCGGGTTTGGCCTGCCGTCTGTTTCAGGCGGAGAAGCTGGCGCTGTGACCATTTCAGCAATTAAATTGGTTTCACCAATGGCTTGGCTTCGGTTGGCGCGAAAGGTGGATGGTGTAAATTAATGAGATTCCGAATCAGGCAATTCTTTGATCAAAATGTCTTCG
>CAXUBD010000140.1:0-2224 GCA_964249225.1 uncultured Verrucomicrobiota bacterium
TTTCGGACATGCGCGCCCAAATAAATTTTTCATTTTGAACGGCGACGCCCCACTCGAACCATTTCTTATTTTTCGCGTCCCAGCCGAAACGGCGGACGGGCATGGCGTCGAGCAGTTCGTTTGAGAAAATGATTCCGTTGCATCGTTGCATCGTTGAATCATCGAATCGTGAAAACCAGCGGACGCGCGGCGCAAATTGTTTCACCGTCTCTCGCTGCCACTCCTGCCTGCGCGGTGAAGGTTCGATGATGGTGTATTCCGTTTGCGAAAACAAATCGGACCGGTTTGATTCCAGCCAGGTCAAAATGTCCTGGGCGAGTTTTCCATCGTGCGCGCCGGCTTCGATAATTTTTAATTTGAGTTTTTTAATTTTCAATTCTTCCAGCCATTCGGCGAACTGAAACGCGAGCATTTCACCGAACAAACTGCCGACGCTGACGCTGGTGATGAAGTCGCCGCGGCGTCCGAGATTGTCTTTTTGCTGTTCGTAATATCCAAATTCTGGACAGTAAAGCGCGAGTTCCATGAAGCGTGCGAAGGGCAAAACGCCGTTTTTTACGATTTCACGGCGGATGATTTGAACGAATGGTTTCATGACTTGCGTTTGGCGCGGGTTTAGCTAGTGTGGCGTCAATCGAAAGAAAATATGGCTAAAATTGATGCGTTTTTCAACCTGATGTTTGAGCAGAAGGCCTCCGATTTGCACATGACTTCCGGCAACCCGCCGATGCTGCGCATTAATGGAGAGATGCAGCGCGTGGACTATCCGGCGCTGGAAAACGATACGCTCAAGATGATGCTTTACGAGATCGCGCCGGATTACAAAATCAAACAGTTCGAGGAATTGGGCGACGTGGATTTCGGCTATGAGATTCCGAGCGTGTCGCGCTTCCGCGTGAATTTTTTCAACGAGAAGAACGGCGTCGGCGCGGTGTTCCGCCAGATCCCCAGCCGCGTGCTGTCATTCGAAGATTTCGAGAAGTTCGATTCGCCGCTGCCCGCCGTGTTGAAAAAATTCTGCATGCTGCACCGCGGACTCGTCGTCGTCACCGGGCCGACGGGTTCCGGCAAATCCACGACGCTCGCGGCGATGGTGGATTACTGCAATAAAAACCGCAAAGACCACGTCATCACCCTGGAAGACCCGATCGAATTCGTCCATGAAAGCAAAAGCTGCCTGGTGAATCATCGCGAAGTGGGCGTGCACACGAAGTCCTTCGCGTCGGGATTGCGCGGCGCGTTGCGCGAAGACCCGGACATCATTCTCGTCGGAGAAATGCGCGATCTGGAAACGATCGAGCTGGCCATCACGGCGGCGGCGACGGGTCATTTGGTTTTCGGCACGCTGCACACGCAAAGCGCGTCCAAGACCGTTGACCGCATCATTGACGTCTTCCCGGCGGAACAGCAAAATAAAATCCGCCAGACGCTTTCCGAGGCGATGAAAGGTGTCGTGGCCCAGACGTTGTTCAAGCGCATTGATAAAAAAGGCCGGATCGCCGGGTTTGAAATTTTAGTGTTCAACACCGCCATCGCCAACCTGGTGCGTGAGGGCAAGACGCATCAGATCGCGGGCATGATCCAGGTCGGCAAAAAAACGGGCAACCAGCCGATGGATGACAGCATCATGGAACATTTCCGCATGAAGCGCATTTCGCCGGAGGACGCCTATGACAAGGCGACGGACAAGAAAAAATTCCGCGGGTTTCTGGCGCATCCGCCGGAGGACGACGACGCGATGTGATTTATGAGGCGGCCCGAACTGGACCAAATCCTGGCGACGACGCTGGCTTCGCAGCCGGAAGTCTCCGATGTTTTGTTCACCGTAAGCCGGCCGGTGCAGGTCGAGGCCTATGGCGAACTGAAGCCGGTGACGCTGGACCCGCCCATTGACAACCTCACGCCGTTCCAGATCGAGAACATAGCGCTGAACATGATCGGCGACAATCTCTGGCTGATTGAAGATTTGTTGCGCCACGGTTCTTGCGATGCTTCCTACGCGCTCGGCGAGAAATGCCGGTTCCGCGTGAACATTTTTTCGCAACGCGGAAATTTTTCCATCGTCTGCCGCCAGTTGAATGCGGTGATCCCGACGATGCAACAATTGAAGCTGCCGGACATTTTCAAGGAAATCCCCAAGGAAAAAACCGGCCTGGTGCTGGTCACCGGGGCGACGGGCTCCGGCAAATCCACCACGCTGGCGGCGATTTTGAACGAGATCAAC
>CAXUBD010000140.1:2234-6490 GCA_964249225.1 uncultured Verrucomicrobiota bacterium
CCTCCAAGGCCGTCCACGTCGTCACCTTGGAAGACCCGATTGAATATGTTCACCCGCAAAAAAAAGCCACGTTCAACCAGCGCGAACTCGGCATTGATTTTGATTCCTACGCCAACGGCCTGCGCGCCGCTTTGCGCCAGGCGCCCAAGGTGATCCTCGTCGGTGAAATGCGCGACCGCGACACGGTGAAAATCGCTTTGAGCGCGGCCGAGACCGGCCACCTGGTGTTGAGCACGCTGCACACCATCAACGCGGGAGAAACCGTCAACCGCATTCTCGGCATGTTCGAGCCGGAGGAACAGGAGCAAGTCCGCGTGCGCCTGGCCGATTCGCTGCGCTGGGTTGTCAGCCAGCGGCTCTCGCCCAGGATTGGCGGCGGTCGTTTCGCACTTTTGGAAATCATGGGCTCCAGCCTGCGCATCCAGGAAGCGATCCGGCTTGGCGAAAGCGAAGGCAAAACTTTCTACGAAATCATCGAGGCCAGTTATCCGTTTGGCTGGCGCACCTTCGACAACGCCTGCCTCGAAGCCTATGAAAATGGCTCCATCACCGAAGAAACCGCCCTGCTCTATTGCACCAAGCGCAGCGTCGTTTCCCGCGGTATTGACAATCTGAAAAAAGCGCGCGGAGAAATGGACAGCACCGCCGGTTCGCTGCGCATGAAAGTCACGGGGCCCGGCGCCGCGCCGCCCAAACTAAAAATCAAACAATCATGACCGGTTCATTCGACTTCGTCAGCACCGAGGACAAACCCGCCTTGATCGCGTTTTCCACGCCCGAATGGCTGGAGACCGCCAAAACCGCCCTGCACGAACTCGGTTACAAAGTCCATACCGCCGCCACGCACAGCGATTTTCTCGTGCGCTTCGGCCAGGTGCATTATCAGGTCGTCATCGTCGAAGAACTTTTTGGCGCAAACACGGTTGACGAAAACCTCACGCTCAAGGCCCTGCAAACCATGCCCGTCAACCAGCGCCGCCACGCCACGGTCCTTCTGCTCGGCGGCTCGTTCCAGACCTTTATGCCGATGGAAGCCTTTAAACAAAGCGTCCACGCCGTCATCAATAGCTCTGAACTGTTCCTGCTCAAGCAACTCGTCGAAAAAGCCGTCGTCGAAAATAATTTGCTTCTCCACAGCTTCCGCGAAGTGCAAAACCGCGTTTACACCACCGCTAATCGCGCGTGAGTGGATTAATCGCCGGCAGTTGAATTCCCCGATTTCCCCGCGAGAAATTGAAATTGGAAGCAAGTCACGGCTGAAGCTGATGAATCGGCAAATCCAATCTGGCTGACGCATTCGTCCTGGCCATAAAAAAAGCGCGGACGGTTTGGCGTCCGCGCTCTTGATTGAAATCGCAATTAATTCTGCGCCGCTTTTTCCTGATCGCGTTCTTCCATCGCGGCTTTGCGCGAGAGACGGACGCGGCCTTTTTCGTCCACGCCGAGGCATTTTACCGTGATGTCATCGCCGACCTTCACGATGTCCTCGGTGTTCTTGACGCGAAAATTCGCCAGCTCGCTGATGTGAACCAATCCGTCCTTGCCCGGCAGAAATTCCACGAACGCACCGAATTCTTTCACGGTGACAACCTTGCCGCGATAAATTTTCCCGATCTCGGCTTCGGCGCTCATGCCGACAATCGCGTCTTTCGCGATCTTCATGCCTTCCGCCGACACGGAGAAAATGTTGACCGTGCCGTCGTCCTCGATGTCAATCTCACAACCGGATTCTTCGACGAGGCGTTTGATGTTCTTGCCGCCCGGCCCGATGAGCGCGCCGATTTTTTCAGGATTGATCTTCACGATCTCGATGCGCGGCGCGTATTTGCTCAATTCCGTGCGCGGAGCCGCCAGCGTCTTCGCCATTTCGGCGAGAATATGAATCCGCGCGACGCGGGCTTTTTCAATCGCCTCGGCCATGAGCGCGTGGGGAATGCCTTTCAATTTCAAATCCAATTGAAAACCGGTGATGCCTTTTTCCGTGCCGGCGATCTTGCAATCCATGTCGCAATAATGATCTTCCCAGCCGATGATGTCGGTGAGCAACTGGTATTTAGAAATTTTCTTGCTCGCGTCATATTCAGCGCAGATGCCGACGCTGATTCCGGCCACGGGACGGATCAACGGAACACCCGCGTCCATGAGCGCCAGCGTGCCGCCGCAAACGCTCGCCATCGAGGTCGAGCCGTTCGATTCCATGATCTCGCTGGTGATGCGGATGGTGTAAGGATAATTCTTCGCAGGAATCATTGATTCGATGCTGCGTTCGGCCAAAGCGCCGTGACCAATTTCGCGCCGACCGGGACCGGAAATTCTTCCAGTTTCGCCGACGGAGAAATTTGGGAAGTTATAATGCAGGATGAATTTTTTTTCCGTGCCGCCGCCGGTGTAGGAATCAAATTCCTGCGTGTCATCGCCGGTGCCGAGCGTGGCGAGCGTGAGCGCCTGCGTTTCGCCACGGCAGAACAAGGCCGAGCCGTGCGCGCGCGGAAGAATTCCGACTTCGCTCGAAATCGGGCGCACCACGTCAAACGCGCGACCGTCGAGCCGTTTGCCGCTGTTCAAGATCAAACCGCGAACGGCTTCTTTCTGGATGTAATAAAACGCGTCGTTGATGACAAATTTCGTGACTTTTTCCGCGCCGAATTTTTCGACGAGCTTCACGCCGACTTCGTCCTGGATCGCCTTGCACGCGGTTTCGCGCGCGAGTTTTCCGGGCGTGAGCAGCGCGGGCAGAAAACGGTCGCCGGCGAGTTTTTTTGCTTCGTGAAGAATTTCGTCGGGAACGATGTTGAGCGTGATCTCGCGTTTCTTTTTGCCGACTTTCCTGGCAAGTTCGTTTTGCGCGGCGATGAGCGGCTGGCAGCATTCCTGGCCGAACGCGAGGGCGGCGATGAAATCGGCCTCGGTGATTTCCTTGGCCGCGCCTTCATACATCACGACATCGGTGGCGTTGCCGACATAAACCAAATCCAAATCGCTATCAGCTTGTTCCGCATGCGTGGGGTTGGCGATAAATTTTCCGTTGATGCGACCGACGCGAACCGCGCCGAGCGGGCCGTCCCACGGAATGTCACTGACCATCAACGCCGCGCTTGCGCCGACGATGCTCAAAATATCCGGATCGTTGTCGCCGTCCGCGCTCAACAAAACGGTCTGCACTTGCACTTCGTTATACCAGCCTTTGGGAAACAGCGGGCGGATCGGACGGTCAGTGAGCCGGCAGGTGAGAATTTCTTTTTCGGTCGGACGGCCTTCGCGCTTGAAATAGCCGCCGGGAAATTTCCCCGCCGCGGCCGCTTTTTCGAGGTAATCCACGGTCAACGGAAAAAAGTCCTGGCCTTCCTTGGCTTTCGTCGCGGCCACGGCGGCCATATTAACTGGCCCGCTGTCGCCCGAGGAACTTCAGTGAACTCCGAAAGGTTTCGGAGCTGATTGAAATTTCCCTGGAACAGCGGAATTTTTCTGTTCGCGAAGTTTGGTTGAAGAAACGAGCCGTTCGCGTTTCCGGCTCAAATCTGGAAGCGAGCCGCGGCGGAATTGAAAAACAAAAGGCCGCGCCCCGCAAATTTTTAGTGGCGCAGCTTCAGCTTTTTGGCGACCGTCTGGTAGCGTCCCACATCGGCGTGTTGCAGGTAGTCGAGCAGGCGGCGACGCTGGCTGACCATCACCAACAGGCCACGGCGCGAGCTGTGATCTTTTTTGTTGGTCTGCAAATGGTCGGTCAAATGGTTGATGCGATGCGTGAGCAGCGCGACCTGCACATCCGCCGAACCGGTGTCTTTGGCGTGCAACTTAAATTGTTCTATCGTCTTTGTCTTGGCTTCCATATTCAATTAGAGCGCAAAAGTATAGTTGTTCACAAGCGGGTGTAAAGAACTTTCCTAAATGCTTTTGGCATCTGCAAAAAACGGCATTTGCTGGCAAGAACCACGGTTATCACAAGGCCCAAAAAACGAAAGCATAAAACTTACACGGCAAATTACGGCGAACGCAAGCGATAGAAGCGACCGGGATAATTCACCCATTGAGGATCGCTGAAATAAGCCGAGTCGGAACTGAGAACATTGGTTTGCACAGGCTGCCAATCAGGCAAGGAAAGGTTTGTGCAGGCTTCCACCACGACCGTTTGACCGCTGGCCCAATTGATGTTGAAGCCGAATTGATTTGTGGCGACACCGCTTGCTTGCGCTTGCGGCAACCAGAGGGTTGTCGGAAAACTTCCATACGTCGCCACCCAACCGGTTGTCCCCGGC
>CAXUBD010000140.1:6500-7953 GCA_964249225.1 uncultured Verrucomicrobiota bacterium
CCCCGGCAGGTAATACACGATGGTATTGCTGACATAGTAGAAAGCGGTCGAATCAGCGCTCGGCGCATTTCCCCGGAAATAGAGGCTTGTCAAACCGTCACAGTCATCAAACGCCGAGGGAGAAATTATTGTGATGCTGTCGGGAAGTGTGACTACAGTCAAATTGCAGTCTGAAAACGCAGATTGTCCGACGTTTGTTATTCCGGCGGGGACATTGTAGCTGCTGCTCTCGCCGATGGGATACTGAATCAAGGTGGTCTGACTTTTGTCGAACAAAATTCCACCCACGCTGGAATAATCAGAATTGGCGGGATCCACTGTTATCCCATTCAAACCGAGACACCAATTGAACACATTAGTTCCGATGTTGGTCAAACCATCGCCAATCGCAATGCTCGACAGATTAGTGCAAAACCAGAACGTATTGTTTCCAATGCTGACAACCTGATTTGGAATCATGATGTTAGTTATGCCGGTGCAAGACCAGAAAACGGAATCCCCGATGCCGATGACGCCGTTTCCCATGCTGACTTGAGTCAAACTGCTGCACGAATCGAATGCACTGCGGCTGAGATTGGTGACGCTGTCAGGAATGACAAGACCGGTCAGGTTGGTGCAGCAGGCAAAAGCCAGACTGCCAATGGTAGTCACGTTGGTGCCGATGGTGACATTTGTCAGGCTGGTGCAACGGAAGAATGCTCCGGATCCGATGCTGGTGACGCTGTTGGGAATCGTGATGCCAGCCAAACTGGAACAGCCGGTGAATGCATTGGTTTCAATGGCCATGACGCTGTTCGAGATGGAAACACTCGACAAGTTCGTGCAGCCGGAGAACGCCTGCTTGCTGATGTTGGTGAGGCTGCTGCCAAGAACGACATTGGTCAATCCGGTGCAGCGATAGCACATTGTGCTTCCCATGCTGATAACGCTGTCGGGAATCGTCAGACTCTTTAATGTTATATTGGTGAACGCCGCAGCGCTAATGCCGGTGACTGGATAACCATTCGTCGTGCTGGGAATAACCAAAACCGTCGGGTTGCCGCTGTAACCCGTGATGGTGATCGCCCCGTTATTGGTGGTGAAGGTAAGTTGAGCTTGCAACACGATTGGCAGCCCCAGCAGCAAAAGTCCCAAGAGGCAAAATTGAATCAGATTTCGCATGGCTTCCATGATAATGCGTTGGAAATATACTTGACAACTTTTAGCTGATTACTAAAAATGTCAAGCAATATCCCGGTGGTTTATATGTCATCCAGTTTCACTTCAAAAATTCGATGGTCTCGCCGCAATTTCCGCCACGCTGCCTTTACCTTGACGGAACTGCTGGTGGTGATGGCGACCATCGCCATTCTGGTAGCCACATTGCTGCCAGTCCTGGCCAGAACGCAGGCAAAAACACAGTTGACGCAGTGCTTGAACAATCTGCACCAATTCGGTTTGGCCATTCAAATGT
>CAXUBD010000141.1:0-7949 GCA_964249225.1 uncultured Verrucomicrobiota bacterium
ATTATATTCAGGGCGTGGACTTCGATCTCGATGAATACAACGGACGTTTCTGCGTGACGCCGGAATTTCCCGGCGGCACCTACGCCTACTTCGTCAGCATTTCTTCCAACGGCACGCCGCAATTTCCCTATAACATCGGGCGCGCATTTTATGGCAGCCCAGTCGGCGACACGGTTTCGACAATTTCAGAAACCGTCGTGACCAATTTTCTCGGCGGCACGAACACCGCCGCCCGCATGAACGCGTCCGGCGCGAACAGCGGAACGGTCACGCTCACTTGGAGCGCGGTCGAAGGCGGCAGTTATCAAATCGAGTCCACGACGAATTTTTCCGCGTGGACAATTCTCGCCACAAATATTTCGCCCAACCAGATTCTCGGCGGCTACACAAACGTCACCGCGCTCGACAAAAATTTCTACCGCGTCGGGCGCACGGCGGTTGCCAATTTCGATGTCGTTATTGGTACGAGCAGCGGCGTCTGCTTTTTTTTTGATCTCGGCGGCAGCGTCAGCAAAGGCACAGGCACGAACATAACCGTGACCATCACGCTCCCGGCCAATCCGCCGCAGCCGCCCGCCGGCAACGTGCCCGCCAGCGTCACGCTCGCCGGCACGATTCCGGGCAGCGGCATTTCGCGTCCGGCTACGAACACGGTTGTCGCGACGTTTGCGATTTCCGCCGCCGCTCCGATTGGCGCGCAAAATATCGTCATCGTCTTCAATCCCGCGCCGACTTACACGATGACCGGCGCGTTCACCATCAATCCGTAAAAAAATCCAAGCACCAACCTCCAAGCGCCAATGAAACTTCAAGCTTCAAACTTCAAACATCAATTCGCCCGCGCGCGAATCTTGATGCTTGGCGCTTGGATGTTCTCTGGAGCTTGGATGTTGGCGCTTGGTGCTTCGCTGAATGTTGAAATCGTCCCGCAATTCAATGGCTCACCGCTCGGCTTCGACGCGCTCAAATACCAAACCACCGCCGGGCAAAAAATTTCCGTTTCACGACTGGATTTTCTCGCGTCGGAAATCGCGCTGCACCGCGCGGATGGCGTTTGGCTCGGGCAGACAAACTGGTTCGCTTACGTCAGTGCGCGCGACGGCAAAACCAATTTCACCTTGGAAAACATTCCCGCCGGAAATTACGACCGCGTTCGTTTTCAAATTGGTTTGCCGCCGCAAATCAATCACGCCGACGCCGCGCAATGGCCCGCCGGCCATCCGCTGAATCCCGATGTGAACCATCTATATTGGGGCTGGTCGCGCGAATACGTTTTTCTCGCGCTCGAAGGCGGCTGGCAAAACGGCGCCAGCGAAAGCGGCTTTTCATTTCACCTCGCCACCGACCGCGAGTTGATGACGATTGAACTGCCCGTCGAGCTTAAAATGAATTCCAGCCGCGAAATTCAAGTGGCATTGGATGTCGGCAAGATTTTTTACGCGCCGAATAAAATACAATTGAGCGAGACCGGCGATGCAACCCATTCGCGGACGAACGATTTGCTGGCCGATCAATTGCGGCAAAATATCGAAGGCGCATTTGCAATCGTAGGACTGGCGTCGCGCCTGTCTCTAACTTCAAACAATAACAAGCCGGGCGCGACGCCTGTCCTACCACTCATCGCGCCGAACGCCACGCCATATCGCTTTTCATTTTCGAAATTCTTCCCGCAGCCGGATTTGCCGCGCGACAATCCGCTGACCGGCGAAGGCGTCGCGCTCGGCGGCAAATTATTTTTTGACCGACGGCTTTCATCGAACAACCGGCTGTCCTGCGCCGCGTGCCATCGCCCGAATGACGCCTTCTCCGATCCGCGCCGTTTCAGCCGCGGCGTGACGGGCGCCATCGGCATCCGCAACGCGATGCCGTTGGAGAATCTCGCCTGGAAAAATTCTTTTTTCTGGGATGGCCGCGCGGCGACGTTGCGCGAACAGGTTTTGCAGCCGATCCAAAATCCGATTGAAATGCATGACACGCTGCCGGACGTCGTCGCAAAAATTACGGCGGACAAAGATTATTCCCGGCTGTTTGAAAACGCGTTCGCCTCGCCGCAAATCACCTCGGATAAAATTGCGCGCGCGCTGGAACAGTTTCTTTTGGTGCAAGTTTCGTTCGATTCAAAATATGACCGGGTGATGAACGGACAGACAAATTTCACGGCGCAAGAACTGCGCGGTTTTGAATTGTTCAACACGGAATACGATCCGTATCACGGGCAGTTTGGCGCGGATTGTTTTCACTGCCACGGCGGGCCGCTGTTGCAAAGCCAGAGTTTTGCGAACAACGGGCTGGACTCGGCGTTTTACGACCTTGGCCGCTACAAAATTACGAAGCGTGCGGGCGACGCGGGAAAATTTTCCGTGCCGTCGCTGTGCAACGTCGCCGTCACCGCGCCGTATATGCACGACGGGCGATTTCGCACGCTCGAAGAAGTCGTCGAGCATTATTGCACCGGCATGAAACGCAGCGCGACGCTCGATCCGAATCTCGCAAAACATCCCGACGGCGGCGTTCCGTTGAGCGCGGATGACAAACGCGCTCTGGTGGCATTTCTGAAAACGCTCACGGACGAAAAATTTCTGCGGTCCGCCGCGCCGGCGGCGTTGGCGGCAAAATAATTTTGGAAAATCGCTCCGGCTTCACGTTTCCTTAAGGTCGCTTCCGGCAAATTGGCGGCATGAAAAATTTAATGTTTCAAACTGAAGGCGTCAGCCGCCCGCGCTGGATGATCGTGGATGACAACAAGAATTTACTGTCGCTGCTGCGCGAACGCGTCGGGGAGCTGATGGCTGCGGACATCCAATGTTTTCATTCGCCGCACGCGGCGCTGGCCACCTTCGCGACCGCGCCGGAAGCCGTGGATTTCATCATCACGGATCTGGAAATGCCGGGGATGAGCGGCCTCGAGCTGGGCGAACGGCTGTGGAAATTGTCACCGTCGCTGAAGGTTCTGCTTTCGACCGGAAGCGAAATTCTCACGGACGGCGAAGCGGCGCAAAAAGGTTTTTGCGGGCGGTTGCGCAAACCGTATTCGTTCGCCGCTTTGCGAAACGCGCTGGCGGTGGCCGGCGTTTTGGAAATTCCGTCGGAAAATAAATCCAAAAACTTCCAGGCCTTAACGCTGGCTTAAGGTTTGTTCGCGTAGATTGACGCAATGAAAATTTAAACGCACTCGAAAGATTCTGCATCGGATGATGCGAACGATCACGGGTGATTTAAAAACAAAAAATGAAAGGCAAAAGTATGAAAATTAAAATAAAAACCATGGTGGCCATGCTTGCGCTCGGTGCGTCAGCGCTGGCCGTACACGCACAAGACGCCGGCGGTCCGCCACCGGATGATCAACGCCCGCCGCCGCAGGATGGACCCGGCCGCGATCCCGTAGGTTCCGGCATGCATGGTCGTCGCCCACTGCCGCTATTGATGCAGGCGCTCGACGCGAATCACGATGGCGTGATTGACGCGGATGAAATCGCCAACGCGCCCGCCGCGTTGAAGGCGCTCGACAAAAACGGCGACGGCAAATTGACGCCCGATGAATTGCGGCCGCCACGTCCGGCACGCCCGGACAATTCCGCTGACGGCAACACCAATCGTCCGCCGCGTCTGGACGGACTCGGCGGTGGTCCGGGAGGTCCGGGCATGAACGGCCATCGTCCGCCGCCGCCCGTGATGCAAGCGCTCGATGCGAATCACGATGGCGTGATTGACGCGTATGAAATCGCCAACGCGCCGGCGGCATTGAAAACGCTGGATAAAAATGGCGATGGCAAATTGACACAGGACGAATTGCGTCCGCCGCGTCCGCCACAGGATGGCGGGCCTGAATCAGGCGATGGCAAACCGCCCGGCCCGCCGCCGGGCGACCAATGAGATTCTGTTCGAGTGAATGGAAGCGCGGCGGACTGTTGCAAAAGCAGTCCGCCGTTTTTATTTTTGCGGCGCGCCAAAATTATTTTCCGGTTTCACGGGTGCGGCGATTTCGATTCGCGGCGCGGCGCGGTTGACGAGTTCGAGCATGGTCACGGAGGACGCGGCCTGCCGTTCGGCTTCCTCGATGCGCGCAAATTCGCCGAAGACTTCGCCGCGCGCGGAATCGTCGCGCAGAGGCAGTTCCTGTCCGCCGCCCGTGCGCATCGCGAGGAGAATGTCATGGGCATTGATGGATTCAAGGGGGCGCGCCGGCGCGAAGGCGGCTTCGGCGCCGGCCATTTCCGAGACCAGCCGCGTGGCGAGCAGCGTCTGCATCACTTGCAGCACCAGCCGGCTGGGGATTTCGAGTTCGGTGGAAATTTGCTGGCACGTCGCGGGCGGCAGGCCGTGTTGGAAACGTCTTCCGAGAAAAGTCATGAGCCGCAGGGCGACAAATTCGCGTCCGCGCTGGTTCACGTTTTCCGCGAGTTTGTCCTGCAGATACGCCGCGCGATTCTGGAAGGCGTAGGCGATTTGCGCGCCGAACAACAAGATCGCCCACGAAAAATAAAGTCCGATCATGAACACGGGCAGGAGGGCAAGCTTGCCATACATCTGCCCGTTGGTGACGATGCGGGAAACGAAGAGGAAGCCGAACACATTGTTCAAGTGCCACAACGTGCCGCCGATGACGCCGCCGATGAACGCGGCGGAGAATTTCACCTTTGTGTTCGGCACGAGTTGGTAAATCAGCGCGAACGTCAGCCAGATCACGACAAGCGGCAGAAATTTGAAACTTAAATTGCCGATGAACGGCGTTTGGCTGACAAAATCCTTGGCGGCTTGGAATTGCGAGCCGCCGGCCAGCGCCAGCGCCGCCGCCAAGAGCAGCGGGCCAAGCGTGATGGCGGTCCAATAAAGCACGATCTGCACGAGCCAGTTGCGCCCGCGGGTCACGCCCCAGATGTCGTTGAACGTGGTTTCAATGCGGCCCAGCATGGAGATGGCGACGATCACGAGCAGAATCATGCCGGTGAAACCGAGTTTGGCCGACTGAGTCTGGGCCACAAATTCATGAATCCATTGCGCCGCCGCCTTCTGCGCGGGGACGCTGATGACCGGAGTCTCGTCAGCGGTGGCGGATGAAATTGAATTCGTGTTGGCGACGGAATTTATCGGCGTCAACGCAAGTTCATTTTGCGCGGCGCGGGAATTTGTCAGGATCAACGTGCCCGCCAGAGCGTTCTTGTTGTGCGGCTCGGGCGGCACGATAGTGGCGACAAACCGGTCAATGGCCTGGTAAATTTTATCCTCGCCCTGGGTCTTAAGCAGGCTGCTCGTGACGCCGATGGCCACCGCCAGCAGCGGGATGAGCGCCAGCAGAGTGGAATACGACAGCGCCGAAGCGCGGACGAGGCAGCGGTTGCGGACGAAGCTTTTGAAGACGAGCACGCAGAAATGGACAAAGCGCTCCAGCCGTCCCTCAAGTTGGAACAATTCATCGCGCGTGCCGGTCTGCGTGCCGGTGAAAATCTTGATGAGCCGCAAAATCCGCTTTTTTGCCATGCGTATCGTCACGCTAACAAACCCGTTCCCGAAGTCAACCGGCGCGCGAATCCGCCGGCGCTAAAAATTTTGGCGCGATAAATCCGCTTTGTCATCGTGCGAAAAACCCGCATAGTGCCGGTGCGCGTCCGTAGCTCAATTGGATAGAGCTTCTGACTTCGGATCAGAAGGTTGGGGGTTCGAGTCCCTCCGGGCGCACCAATTCGCCGATGAACGGCGTTTGGCTTTTCATCAGCCGATGCCCACGCGCTTGCCGGCCTTGCGATGATTGTATTGCTCCTTGATCCATTTGTAAGTGAGCGCAAGACCTTTGTCCAGGGTCGTGTCCGGCTCCCATTTTAGAATTTTCTTGATGAACGTGTTGTCCGAATTGCGTCCGGCCACGCCTTGCGGCGCGTTCAGATTGTAGGAGCGCTTGAGTTTTATGCCGGCGATTTTTTCGACCTTGCTGACGAGCGTATTGATGGAAACGAGCTCGCTCGAACCGAGGTTGATCGGCGTCGCGATCAATTCGTCGCAATGCGTGATCATGTCGATGCCCTTCACGCAATCGTCAATATACATGAAGCTGCGCGTCTGCTCGCCGTTGCCCCAGATGTTGATGCTCAAATCGTTTTTATCAATCGCCTCGATGATTTTGCGGCACATCGCGGCGGGCGCTTTTTCGCGGCCACCGTCCCAGGTGCCGTTCGGGCCATAGACATTATGGAAACGCGCAATGAAAGTTTTCATGCCGCGCTCGTGCCAGTATTCCTCGCAGAACATTTCGGAAATCAATTTCTCCCAGCCATAGCCGCGCTCGGCCATCGCGGGATACGCGTCGGATTCCTTGAGCGCGCGAACCTTGGGATCTTTTTGCAACAGCGTGTTGTAAGCGCACGCGGAGCTGGAAAAAAAGTAACGGCGCGCACCGGCCTTGTAAGCGGCCTCGACCATGTTCGTGTTGATGAGAATCGAGCGCAGACATTCCACGCGAAATTTTTCAATGAAACCCATGCCGCCCATGTCCGCTGCCAAATTATAAACCTCGACCGCGCCTTCGCACACGCGATGGCAGTTCGCCTCGTTGCTGACGTCGAGGCACAAATTGTCCACGCCGGGAACGTGCAGATACCATTCGTAAAGCGGCTTCTTGTCCACCGCGCGGACGTTGGTGAAGCCTTTTTTCTTGAAGTGCAGCGCGAGGTTGCCGCCGATGAAGCCGCCCGCGCCGGTGATGACGATCAAATCATCTTTTTTCAAAGCCGGATCTTTTTCTACCTGTCGTTTCTTTTCCATATTTTGTTTCTTGAATTCAGTTGCTGCCAAAATCACACGGCCTATGACGATGATTGACTTATCAAGGGAGGTTCTCAAGCCCAAACCATTCCCGCCGCCGGATGTGGATCGCGCGCCATGAACAAATAACTTTTGAGCTTCGCCGCCTGCCGTTAAGATGGCGTCATGCCTGCGGCCTACGACCAACTCCTCGACGCGACGATTCAGCATCTGGAAAATCTGAAATCACGCGGCGTGCTGCACTTCGCCGTTTCAAAAGAAACGCTTCGCTCGCTCGCGCCGCCGATTGTGGCCGCGAAATTTCCAATCGCAAACTTCCAATCTCAAATTGAACCGGTTCCGCGCGCAACCAAAACTGAAACCACAATTTTCGCGGCGGCAAAACAATCTTCGCCGGAAAAATCCGTTGCGTTCGCTGACTTGCAAAAACGCGCATTGTCCTGCGTGAAATGTGCGCACCTTGCCGCCTCGCGCAAAAACGTCGTGTTCGGCGTCGGCAGCATTGACGCGCAATTGATGTTCGTCGGCGAAGCGCCGGGCGCGGATGAAGATGAATTGGGCGAACCGTTCGTCGGCGCGGCGGGGCAATTGCTGACCAAAATTATTTTCGCTACCGGCCTTTCGCGCGCGGATGTTTACATCGCGAACATTTTGAAATGCCGGCCCGACACGCCCGGCCAAAGTTATGGCAATCGCAAACCAACGCCCGAAGAAATGGCGACGTGCATTCCGTATCTGCACGAGCAGATTGATTTGATTCGTCCGAAAGTTCTGGTTGCGCTCGGTGCAACTGCCGTCGAAGGTTTGCTCGGAAAAACTTTGGGCATCACCAAACTGCGCGGCAACTGGCAGACGTATCGCGGCACGCCGCTGATGCCGACGTTTCATCCGTCGTATCTCCTGCGCAACGCGGCGATGGGTGAAAAACGCAAAGTCTGGGAGGATATGCTGGCCGTGATGAAAAAACTCGGGATGCCCGTCAACGAGAAGCAGCGGAATTATTTTTTGAAGGCTTGAAACGCCTCGTACAGAATTAACTGAATTAACAAAATTGTAATTGCCGGATTTTAATTCTGAAAATTCTGTCAATTCTGTCCACCTTTCGGATATAACCACGGCTTCATGAATCAAATCATCGAAAGCTTGAGCGATTGGTATAATCACGCGCTGCAAACCGGCGGCTATCCGGCCAT
>CAXUBD010000142.1:0-7943 GCA_964249225.1 uncultured Verrucomicrobiota bacterium
GTGCAGCGCGATGGCCGTGAGCGCGATGGTCTGCTGTTCGCCAGTCGCGAGGAGCATGTCGATCTCGCGTTCGCTCGGCAGCGGCGCGATGTCCTTGGCGAGCTTGATGAGGCCGTCGGTCACGCCGCTCATCGCGGAGACGACGACGACAATCTTGTCGCCCGCCGCATGATATTTCGCCACGCGCGCGGCGACATTCTTGATGCGGTCGGTGTTGCCCACCGAAGTGCCGCCGTATTTTTGGACGATCAAAGCCATGTTTTGAATTTTCGGAAAAATTAGAATGCCAGAAACACGTTGGCAATCAAGCCGCGTGACGTTTGATCAAATAGTCGCGAAATTTTTCGTAATCCGCGCCCATGCGGTCAAAATCTTCCGGCAATTTCAGCGAGGCGAGCATGTTGTTTGGCACATCCGGTTCCCAGCCGACGACTTTTTGGACTTCGACCGGAAATTTCGCCGGGTTCGCGGTCTCGACGATGACTGCGGGTGAATTGCCGAGCGGTTCCGCAGCCGTCCAATCCTGAAAACCTTGCCACGCGACCGAACCGTGCGGTTCGAGCAGCAGTTGAAACTGGTTCCAAAAATCGCGGATGCCCGTGACCGTGCGTTCGTCGGAAATCGAAGTCGAAAAAATATCGCGGCGCATCGCGGCGAGGTCGGGCAGCTGGTTGATTTTTCCGGTTTCGTCAATTTGCCCGCCGTAAACCGCGACCAGCCGTGCGAGATTGCTCGGATGCCCGACGTTCATGGCGTTGGAGAGCGAGTTGCGTGACGGCGAAATTTTTTCGTAATGGCCGCTGCCGAGAAATTTTGGGAACGCGTCGTTGTCATTGACCGCGCAGATGATTTTTTTCACCGGCAAACCCATCTCGCGCGCGACGACGCAGCCCATCATGTCGCCGAAATTGCCGCTCGGAATGGAAAACACCACCGGCTCGCCCGCCTGCGCGACGCGTGACGCGGCGTAAAAATAATAAACGCTTTGCGGCAGCAGCCGGCCGATGTTGATGGAATTTGCGGACGACAGCGGGATGTGCACGAGCGCCGGATCGGCAAACGCGCGTTTTACCATGGCCTGGCAGTCGTCGAACTTGCCGTCAATCGCCACGGTGCGGACATTGTCCTTGAGCGTGGTCATCAGCTTGCGCTGGCTTTCGCTGACTTCGGAAATTGGAAACAAGACGATGACGCGCACGCCGGGAATGTTGTGGAACGCGTGCGCGACCGCCGCGCCGGTGTCGCCGCTCGTCGCGGTGAGAACCGTCACTTGTTTTCCATCTTCGCGCAAAAATCGTCCAAACATTCGCGCCATCATCTGCGCGGCAAAATCCTTGAACGACGCCGTCGGCCCTTGGTCCAGCCGCATCAAAAAAACGCGGACATGGATGATTTCCAGCGGCACGGGAAAGTTGTATGCCTCGTGGCACATCGTGGCCAAAATATCGGATGGAATTATGCCCTCGGTGAATTTTGACAGCACGCGAAACGCGATCTCGTGATACGGCAGCCGCGCGAACGCGGCGATTTCTTCCGGCGCGAGCCTGGGAAATTTTTCGGGAAAATAAAGTCCGCGATCCGGCGCCTGTCCAGCCAGCAGCGCCTCGCGCAAATTGACGGCGGGCGATTGACTGTTAGTGCTGCGAAAAAGAAGCGCGCTCATTTCACTCAAAATTTTCCACCCGAATCATCACCGGTTTGCTTTTGATGACCGGAAGCTTGCCGATTTTTTTCAACGCGCCGCTCACCGCGCCGTTGGTCGCGTAGTGCAGCATGAAAATCAGCGGCACGCCTTCGCCTTCGTGGCCTTCGGGCTGGATGACGGACGAAATGCCGATTTTCGCCGCTCCGAAAATCGCCGCGATTTTCGCGAGCGTGCCGGGACGATCAATCACATTGAGCCGCACGAAATACTGCGAGACGATGTCTTCAATCGGCACGACTGCGCCGGAACATTCATGCGGCACAAAGGGCGGCAGGCGATGTTTGTTGACGAATTTCAGATCGAGCGCGGCATCGGCCAAATCGCTCAAGACGGCACTGGCGGTGGCGTCTTTGCCCGCGCCGCGTCCGTAAAAAAGCGAATCGCCGACAACGTCGCCGCGAACGAAAACTGCATTGAACGCGTAATTAACGCTGGCAAGCACGTGTGCGTTTGGGATCAAAGTTGGATAAACCGAAACCTGCACTCCGCATTTATTTTCCGCTTTCAGCTTTCCGCTTTCAGGTTTTTTAACGATGCCGAGCAGTTTGATGGTGTAGCCGAGTTCGCCGGCGAACTTGATGTCGAGCGCGCCGATGTGCCGGATGCCTTCGACGTGGATTTTTTTCGGGTTGACCCAAAAGCCATGCGCGAGCGACGCAAGAATTCCAATCTTGTGCGCGGCATCATGGCCGTCAATATCGAGGTCAGGCGGCGTTTCGGCGTAACCTAGCTTCTGCGCGTCGGCGAGAACTTCGGCGAAGTCCGCGCCTTCAAGTTTCATGCGCGTCAAAATATAATTGCAGGTGCCGTTAACAATGCCGTAAAGCGCGTGGATGCGATTGCCGACAAATCCTTCGCGCAACGACTTGATGATGGGAATGCCGCCGGCGACGCTCGCTTCGTAATAAAGATTCGCGCCGTATTTTTTCGCCGCATCAAAAAGTTCCTCGCCGTGCGCGGAGAGCAGCGCCTTGTTCGCCGTGACGACCGGCTTGCCCAGTTTCAGAGCGGCCAGAACAATTTCACGCGCGACAGTTGTTCCACCGACAAGCTCGGCGACGATTTGAATTTTTGGATCGTGAACGACTTTGCGCCAGTTTCCGGTGAGCAATTTTTTAGGAATTTTGACGCCGCGATTTTTTTTGAGCGAACGGACGGCGATTTTTTCAACATGAACCCGGACGCCAATGCGCGAGGACAGCAAATTTCCGTTCCGTTGCAGCGCGTCAAAGACGCCGCCGCCAACAGTTCCACCGCCGATGATTCCGAGGTTCACTTGCTGCATGAGGCGCCAAGCTTGCCGCGAAAACGGCGTCGGGACAATTCAATTTTGAAAATGCGTCGAAGGTCGAACGTGAATCACAACTTCAAAAATCTGCCGATCAACCGGCCGATTTCTTCCAGCTCGCGCGTTTCGTCCGGCGTGTATTCGTGCGGGCGAACCGTGCCGATGCCGAGCGTGCCTGCGGTTTTTTCGCCGTCGCGCAATGGCACGCACAACGCACCGCCGACGCCGGTCTGTTTCGCGCCAGGTTTGGCCACGCCGCCGGAATCCGTTTGCAAATTACAAATCGTGACCGGTTTGTTTTGCGCAATGACTTGGCCGGCGATTCCTTTGCCGACGGGAATTGTTTTTACGACTTCGAGGATTTGCGGCGGCAGGCCGACTTGCGCCGCGAGATAGAGCAATTGATTTTCGTGGTCGAGCCGGTGAATGGTGCCGGTTTCGGAATGGAATTTCGCGAGCAGAACATGAAGAACTTGCGCCAAAACCGTTTCGCGGTTCGGGTCGTTCTTCAACAGGGATTCAACTTGTTCGCACAAATCTTCCATTTCAATTTCCTTTCATTGCATTGAACGCCGCGCCGAGCAGATAACCGAGCCAAACGGCGATGAGGCAAAGCGTCACTGAACCAAGAATATTTGCGCCGGCGCGCAGCCATTCGCCGCGCTGCGCGAGTTCGAAAGTTTGCAAACTGAACGCGGAAAAAGTCGTGAAGCCGCCGCAGATGCCAACCATCAGAAATTTTCGTGCCGAATCATGCGTCGTCGGTATCGTGGTGAAAATTCCGATGGCGAACGAACCCAGCACGTTAATGATTAGAACGCCCCACGGAAAATCATCGCCCGCGCGCGCGACGACAAAATTGTTCAGCCAGAAGCGGCCCACGCTGCCGAGCGCGCCGCCGATGGCAACCCAAAGATATGCGATGTTCATAAAATGCCTGCGAATTAATTATTCGTAGGAGTCATCAGCGCTGAACATCAGGCGGTTTTCCATGCGGAAGGCAAACTCAATTGCCAGATAAATTCATAGCGGTTTCGTCGCGCGTTGGCAATCGAAAATCATCCTGTGTGAACAACGCTTTCTTGACTCGCGGCGCAATGCTTTTATGATGCGCGCTTAATTTATTTTATGACAAACATCCAAAACATCCAGGCGCGCGAGATTCTTGATTCACGCGGAAATCCAACCGTCGAAGTGGACGTGACGCTGACCTGCGGCACGGTCGGTCGCGCAGCTGTTCCGAGCGGCGCGAGCACCGGCGAACACGAAGCGATTGAATTGCGCGACGGCGATAAAAAACGTTTCGGCGGCAAAGGCGTGCAGAAGGCCGTCAAAAATGTGACGAGCGTCATTGCACCAAAACTCATCGGCCTCGACGCGACGGATCAACTGACCGTTGACGCGACGATGTTGAAACTCGACGGCACGGAAACGAAATCCAAGCTCGGCGCGAACGCGAGTCTCGCCGTCTCGCTCGCGAACGCAAAAGCCGCCGCCGCCGCGCTCAACCAGCCGCTGTTCAAATATCTCGGCGGACCGAACGCGAAAGTGTTGCCCGTGCCGATGGCAAATGTCATCAACGGCGGCGCGCATTCCGATGCGCCGATTGATTTTCAGGAATTCATGATCATGCCGCTCGGCTTTGAAACTTTCAGCGAAGGTTTGCGCGCGATCACGGAAACGTTTCACGCGCTCAAAGCCGTTTTGAAAAAACGCGGACTCTCAACTGCCGTCGGCGATGAAGGCGGTTTTGCGCCGAAACTCGACAGCGTGGAAGACGCGCTCGACTCGATGAGCAAAGCCGTGGCCGACGCCGGTTACAAGCTCGGCAAACAAATCTTCTTCGCGCTCGACGTGGCCGCTTCGGAATTTTACAACCATAACGGCACTTATACGTTCAAGAAATCCACCGGCAAAACCATCAGCGGCGCGGAGCTTGTGGATTTTTATGCGAAGCTTGTCGGAAAATATCCGATTGTTTCGATTGAAGACGGCTGCGCGGAAGGCGACTGGAAACATTGGAAAATGCTGACCGACAAAATCGGCGACAAGACGCAACTCGTCGGCGACGATCTATTCGTGACCAACGTGAAATTTTTGCAAAAGGGAATTGATACCGGCACCGCGAATTCAATTTTGGTGAAAGTGAATCAAATCGGTTCGCTCACTGAAACGCTCGACGCCGTTCAACTCGCGCAGTTCAACAATTACACCGCCGTCCTCTCGCATCGCTCCGGCGAAACGGAAGATTCGACCATCGCAGACATCGCGGTCGCGACGAATTGCGGACAAATCAAAACCGGTTCGTTGAGCCGCACGGATCGCACGGCGAAATATAACCAGCTCTTGCGCATTGAACAACTGCTCGGCAAAAATGCGGTGTATGCGGGAACGTCTGCACTGCCTAAATGACGCTGAACATGGAAGGCCGCCGTCTGGCGTTCCGCTAATAACCATTTTTCATCAGCCACCAGACCGCATACATCGCCGCAATGCAGACCAGCGACATTATCAGTGCGTTTGGGCCGACGAACGACATGACCGTCATCACGAACCCGCCGATAAAAGGAATGAACGACCGCTGCTTCCAGCCATAGATGCAATAGCCGCTGGCGATGGCGCCCCAAAGGCACGAAGCCCAGAGGAAATTTTGATCGAGTGAACCGAGTTGCTTGAATGCGTCCGGCATGGGCAGACAATATGTCCCCGCCCTCGGGCGCACGCAACCTTGGCTTTTGCGCCCGGTTGTGGTAGATTTTTTTTGTGAGCCGGTTTTTCAAACCCAACATCAGTCGTCACGGACGACTTGCGCGCGGCGTCATCGGCGCGCTGTGTCTCATCGCGGGCATCGTGGTGGTGGACTACAATTTCTGGCTGGGAATTGTTTTGGTGGCGGCGGGCTTGTTCGCCATTTTTGAATCCATCCGCGGCTGGTGCCTCGCCCGGGCATGCGGGATCAAAACAAAATTCTAAAAAAATTTCGATTTACGATATACGATTTACGCGTTGCGTCGGCTTTTTGAAAAAGAACTCGCAAATCGCAAATCGCATATCATAAATTCTTCGCATGAATTTATTGCCGTTCGGAAAACTGGCCGCCCACAAGCCGCGCAAATTTGTTCCCGAAAAGATTGACATCGGCGATTGGCCGCAAATCGCGCCGCTGTTTGATCAATTGGAAAAACGCGCGGCGTCTGCAAAATCCGCCGCCGAACTTGAACGCTGGCTGCTTGACTGGAGCGAACTCAATGCCGCGCTTGACGAAGAAGCGTCGCGCCGTTACATCGCCATGACGTGCCATACGGACAACACCGACGCGGAGAAATCTTATTTGCACTTCGTCGAACACGTCGAACCGCAACTCAAGCCGCGCCAGTTTGCGCTAGAAAAAATTTATATCCGCCGGAGGGATGAGTTACATGAGTCCCAAACTTCAACGACGAAAGCAAATAATGGGACTCGTGGAACTCGCCCCTCCGACAATAGATATTTTGTTTTTGACCGCGATGTGAAAAACCATGTCGAGTTGTTCCGCCCGGAAAACGTCGCGCTCGAAACGGAAGAATCGAAATTGTGCCAGCAGTATCAAAAACTCATCGGCGCGCAGACGGTGAATTTTCGCGGCGAGGAAAAAACACTCGTGCAGATGGGCCGTTATCTCGAAGAACCGGATCGCGCGTTGCGGCAGGAAGCGTGGGAACTCGTCGCCAAACGCCGTTTGCAGGACGTGGAAAAGGGCGAATCAATTTTCGACGCGCTCATCCAGATCCGCACGCAGATTGCGAAGAACGCGGGTTTTGAAAATTATCGCGATTACGCGTTTCGCCAGAAATGCCGGTTCGATTACACGCCGGAAGATTGCGTGCAATTCCACAATTCGATTGAGAAAGAAATCATGCCCGCCGTCCGCGAAATCCAGAATGAGCGCAAACGGCAGTTGAAACTGGAACAGCTGCGTCCGTGGGATTTGGCCGTTGACCCGCAGAATCGCGCGGCGTTGAAACCGTTCGCCGAAGTCGGCGAAATGGTTTCGCGCACGCAAAAAATTTTTAATCAGCTCGACACCGAACTCGCGACCAATTTCAAGCAGATGCAGGATTTGAAACTGCTCGACCTTGACAATCGCAAAGGCAAAGCGCCGGGCGGTTATCAATCCACGCTGAATGAATCGCGCGTCCCGTTCATTTTCATGAACGCGATCGGTTTGCAGCGCGATGTTGAAACATTGTTGCACGAGGCCGGTCATGCGTTTCATGCGCAGGCCACGCGCGAAGAGGATTTGTATGCGTATCGCGGCGCGCCGATCGAATTTTGCGAAGTCGCCTCGATGGCGCTGGAACTTTTGGGTAATGAATTTCTCGAGGAATTTTATCCAACCACGGAGGCGAATCGCGCGCGCAAGACGCATCTCGAAGGCATCATCGGATTTTTTCCGTGGATGGCGGTGGTGGACGCGTTTCAACACTGGATTTACACGCACGAAAATCACACGCGCGATGAACGCAAAGCAGCTTACCTAAAATTGATGGACCGTTTCGGCGGCGACGTGGATTTTTCCGGCTACGAGGAAATGCGCGCGCATTCGTGGCACCGGCAGTTGCACATTTTCATCCATCCGTTTTACTACGTCGAATACGGCATCGCGCAGCTCGGCGCGTTGCAGGTCTGGGCGAATTCCAAGGCGGACAAGGTGAAGGCGTTGAACGATTACAAAAAATCCCTCGCGCTCGGCGGCTCGCGTCCGTTGCCGGAATTGTTTGCGGCGGCGGGCTGCAAATTTCAATTCGATGCCGCGACGATCAAGCCGTTGATTCAACTGGCGAATTCAGAACTGAAAAAACTTTGAAATTCTGCTCAATCGGGCGGAGGCATTTGTTCCAGCAAAAAACGGTATATCGTTTTCCAGAAACGTCCTGCTTGATTGTAACGAGGGCGCAAATAATTCACTAC
>CAXUBD010000143.1:0-7901 GCA_964249225.1 uncultured Verrucomicrobiota bacterium
CAAAAATGAAATCGAGCGCGTCATCCAGATTCTTTGCCGCCGCACGAAAAACAATCCGGTTCTGCTCGGCGAAGCGGGCGTTGGCAAGACCGCCATCGTCGAAGGTCTCGCACAGGAAATCGCGAAGGGCAACGTCCCGGAAATTCTGTTGAGCAAGCGCGTCATCACGCTCGACTTGGCGTTGATGGTCGCCGGCACAAAATATCGCGGACAATTTGAAGAGCGCATCAAGGCCGTGATGGACGAAATCCGCCGTGCGAAAAACATCATTTTGTTCATTGACGAATTGCACACTATTGTCGGCGCGGGTTCGGCGGAAG
Organism: uncultured Verrucomicrobiota bacterium; assembly: GCA_964249225.1. Taxonomy (GTDB): domain Bacteria; phylum Verrucomicrobiota; class Verrucomicrobiia; order Limisphaerales; family UBA11358; genus UBA11358. The sequence continues at coordinate 321 of CAXUBD010000143.1, forward strand.
GCACGATGGACGCGAGCAACATCATCAAGCCCGCGCTCTCGCGCGGTGAGATGCAATGCGTCGGCGCGACGACGTTGACCGAATATCGCAAATACATCGAGAAAGACGCCGCGCTCGAACGCCGTTTCCAATCGGTGAAAGTCGAAGCGCCTTCGATCGAGGATGCGATCGAGATTTTGAAAGGCCTCCGCCACAAATACGAGGAGCATCACAAGGCCGAGTTCACGGACAAGGCCATCGAAGCGTCCGTGAAACTTTCCGACCGTTACATCACCGACCGGTTTTTGCCGGACAAGGCGATTGACGCGATGGACGAAGCCGGTTCGCGCGCGCGCATCACGACGATGACGCGTCCGCCGCAAGTCAAAGCCGTCGAAGTCGAGATCGAAGAGATCAAGACCAAAAAAGAACGCGCGATCAAGAATCAGGATTTCGAAGGCGCGGCCGCGATGCGCGACAAGGAAAAACAGGCGAAGGAAAAAATGGAAACGCTCCTGCGCGAATGGCGCGCGAAGGGCGAGGAAAAACGCATCGTCGTTGACGAGGAAGACATTTTGCACGTTGTTTCCAAATGGACGGGCATTCCGCTGCAGCGCATGGGGCAGGGCGAGATGCAGCGGCTGATGACGGTTGAGACCGAGATGGAAAAAGTCGTCATCGGCCAGCGCGAAGGCGTGACCGCGCTTTGCAAGGCGTTGCGCCGTTCGCGCGCAGACTTAAAAGACCCGCGCCGCCCGATCGGCACGTTTCTTTTGCTCGGCCCGACCGGCGTTGGCAAAACTCTTTTGGCGAAAACGCTCGCGGAACAGATGTTCGGCGACACGAAATCGCTCATCCAACTCGACATGAGTGAATACATGGAAAAATTCAACGTGTCGCGGCTCGTCGGTTCGCCGCCGGGCTACGTCGGCTACGAGGAAGGCGGACAGCTCACGGAAAAAGTGCGGCGCAATCCGTATTCCGTCGTGCTGTTCGACGAAATCGAAAAGGCGCATCCCGATGTTTGGAATATGTTGTTGCAGATTCTCGAAGAAGGCAAATTGACCGACAGCCTCGGTCGCATCGTGAATTTCCGCAACACGATCATATTGATGACCTCGAACGTCGGCTCGGACACGATCCGTCGCCAGTCCACGCTGGGTTTTTCGCCGATCACGGACGAAAGCACTTACGAAAAAATGCGCGAACGCGTTTTGGAAGAGGCCAAGAAAACATTCCGCCCGGAATTTTTGAACCGGCTCGACGACCTCATCGTGTTCCGCTCGTTCACGAAGCCCGACCTCATCCAGATCTTGACGCTGGAAGTCAACAAGGTCATCGAACGGCTGCGGCACAAGAGCCTGCATCTGGAACTCGACGACAAGGCGAAGGACTTTCTGGTGGAAAAAGGCTACGACCCGCAATACGGCGCGCGTCCGATGCGCCGCGCGGTGGAGAAATTCTTTGAAGACCCGCTCGCCGAGGAAATCCTCAAGGGCGTGCTGCACGAGGGCGATCCCATCCTCGTCAGCGCCGACAAGGACAAGCTGGTCTTCAACCAGAAACCGGCGACTGAAAATGCCGTGGCGAGTTGACCTTGCGTTCGATCACAACTGAATTGCCGAGATCTCGGGCGCATGTATTTAATTTGATTTTCGGCATTATTGCGGGTTTATTGAAAACATGACCGTTGCAGCGCCAACCAGACCCAAGGCAAAGATCCAGCGGCTTTGGACTTACGATGAGATGGTCGCGGAACTTCCCGAGACCAATCTCCCCGTCGAACTATGGAATGGAGAAATCGTCATGTCGCCCGCCCCGCATCCTGACCATCAAACTATCGTGTTGAATTTTGCCGTCGCATTGCGCGAGTTTGTCGTCGCCGATGGGTTGGGGAAAATTTTCATGAGCCCGGTGGACGTGGTCTTGACGCCGCGCCGCGTCGTGCAGCCTGATGTCTTGTTCATCGCCAAGCACCGGCAGGATATTGTGCAAAATCATATCGTTGGCGCGCCCGACCTTGTCATGGAAGTCATCTCCGCCGATAGCTGGCAGCGCGATCGCATCCAGAAAAAGGCGCTCTATGAACAGGCGGGCGTGGCGGAATACTGGATCATTGATCCCGACGCGGCAGCCATCGAAGTTTTCGCGCTCATCAAAGGCGTTTATCAATTGCATTCCAAAGCGACGGGCAAGGAGCTCGCAAAATCCAGACTGCTGGCGGGCTTCAAAACCGCCTTCATTGAATTAACGGCCTGATGGCGGCCGCCGTCGTTTAGTTTTTGCATTTCCATTTCCGCGCCGAATCATTACGCTTTTGTAAATGAAAGGCATCATCCTCGCGGGCGGCGCTGGCTCACGGTTGTATCCGCTCACGCTCGTCGCGAGCAAACAACTCCAGCCGGTTTATGACAAGCCGATGGTTTATTATCCGCTCACGACGCTCATCGAGGGCGGCATACGCGAACTGTGTCTAATTTCCACGCCGCACGATCTGCCGCGTTTCCGGCAATTGCTCGGCGACGGCTCGCGTTTCGGCCTGACCATTGATTATCGCGAACAGGAAAAACCGGCGGGCATCGCGCAGGCGTTTTTGATCGCCGAAAGTTTCATCGGCGCGGACGCGGTGACGCTGATTCTCGGCGACAACATTTTTTACGGTGGCGACACGTTTCAACGCGCGTTCACGGAATTTCAGAGCGGCGCGACGATTTTTGGTTATCACGTCCACGACCCGGAACGCTACGGCGTGGTGGAATTCGACGCCGAAGGCCGCGCGATTTCCATCGAGGAAAAACCGAAGTCGCCCAAGAGCAATTACGCCGTGCCGGGACTTTACATTTACGACAACGAAATCATTTCCATCGCGAAAAATTTAAAACCTTCGCCGCGCGGCGAACTGGAAATTACGGCGGTGAACGTGGAATATCTGCGGCGCGGCCAGTTGCGCGTGCAACGGCTGAATCGCGGCTTCGCATGGCTGGACGCCGGCACGAGCAGCAGTCTGCACGACGCGAGCGCGTATGTGCAGACGATTGAAAAACGCGCGGGCATAAAAATCGGCTGTCCCGAGGAGGCGTCGTTCCGGCAAAATTTCGTTTCGCTCGCGCAGTTGGAAAAAATCATCGGCCAGATTCCCAACTGTGAATACCGCGATTATCTGGAAAAGGAAGTTGTGGCCGAGGCGAAACATTCAAAAAAATAAACCACGAATGAACACGAATAAACACGAATGCCCGCGCGACGGGCGAAACGCAGAGGCGCAGAGAACGCAGAGAACGCAGAGAGGCGCGAAGATTTTAACCTGTCTCCGCGAAACTCCGCGTTCTCTGCGCCTCTGCGTTTTGTTTTCGCAGGCTTTTTATCCGTGTTCATCCGTGTCCATCCGTGGTTAAAAAAAATATGATTTTACTTTTAGGCGCCACCGGTTACATCGGCCAGGAATTCGCGCGCGAACTGGCACGGCGCAAGGCAAATTTTATTCCGCTCTCGCGCCAGCAAGTTGATTACACGCGCTTCGACGCGCTGCTGAAATTTCTCAAGGCGAAAAAACCGGCGTTCGTCGTCAATGCCGCCGGCTACACCGGCAAGCCCAACGTTGACGCGTGCGAACTGCACAAGGCCGACACGCTGCAAGGCAACACGCTTTTCCCGCAAACCATCGCACAGGCGTGCGCGGCGGCAAAAATTCCGTGGGGACACGTTTCGAGCGGCTGCATTTACAGCGGCGCGAAAGTTGTTGAAAAAGGAAAAACGCGCACCGAAAAAGATTTCACAAAACCGGAATTGCGCGCGCTCGTGGAAAAATCCCGCAAGTCCATCCACGGTTTCACCGAGACCGACACGCCAAATTTTTCCTTCCGCGACGGCCCGTGCAGTTTTTACAGCGGCACCAAGGCGCTGGGCGAGGAGGCCATCGCGGGCATCGGCCAAAGCTACATCTGGCGGCTGCGGATTCCTTTCGATGAATTTGACAATGCGCGGAATTATTTGAGCAAGGTGCAGCGTTACGCGAAAGTTTATGACAACGTGAACTCCGTTTCGCATCGCGCCGATTTCGTCCGCGCGTGCCTCGACACCTGGAAACTGCGCGCGCCGTTCGGCATTTACAATGTGACGAATCCGGGTTTTGTCACGACCAAGCACGTCGTGCAATTGATCGAGAAATATTTGAAGCCCGCGAAAAAATTCGAGTTCTGGGCGAGCGACGAGGAGTTTTACAAAGTCGCCGCCAAAACGCCGCGCTCGAATTGCGTGATGGATGTTTCCAAATTGCTGGAGGCGGGCGTGAAAATCCGCGGCGTCGAAGAAGCGCTGGAACATTCGTTAAAAAATTGGCAGCCTGAAAAAACTTCCAAATGAACCTTCTTATCACCGGCGGCGCCGGTTTCATCGGCTCGAATTTGATCCAGCACGTCATTGACGATGCGCGCGTCGCGAAGCTCGTCAATCTCGATTGCCTTACTTACGCCGGGCATCTGGCGAATCTGGAAAAAGTTTCCGCGAATAAAAAATACGTCTTTGAAAAAGTAGATTTGCGTGACAAGGCGGCGACGTTGCAGGTCGTGGAAAAACACGCGATCACACACGTCATGCATCTCGCGGCGGAATCGCACGTGGACCGTTCGATTTCCGGGCCGGGCGATTTCATTTCCACGAATATCATCGGCACATTTAATTTGCTCGAAGCGTGTCGTGGATTTTGGAATGGAAAATTTGACGGCAAAAAATTTCATCACGTTTCGACTGATGAAGTTTATGGTTCGCTCGGTGCGACGGGACTTTTCACCGAGACGACGCCTTACGCGCCGAACTCGCCGTATTCCGCGAGCAAGGCATCGAGCGATTTTCTCGTGCGCGCATATCATCACACTTACGGATTGCCGACGGTCATCACGAATTGCTCGAACAATTACGGCCCGTTTCAATTTCCCGAAAAACTTATTCCGGTCATCATCCAAAACGTCCTCGCGCAAAAACCCATTCCCGTTTACGGCGACGGCATGAACGTGCGCGACTGGCTTTACGTGCGCGATCACGCCGAGGCGCTCTGGACGGTTTTGCAAAAAGGAAAACTCGGCGAAACTTACAACATCGGCGGCCACAACGAATGGGCGAACCTGCGCATCGTGGAATTGATCTGCGACACGATTGATGAATTCGTGCCGCAGCTTGGCGGCGGTTCGCGCAAATTGATTTCGTTCGTGAAGGATCGCGCCGGCCACGATCGGCGTTACGCGATTGACGCGACGAAGATTCAGCGCGAGCTTGGCTGGACGCCCGCACACAAGTTCGAGCAAGGCATTCGTGAAACGATCCGCTGGTATCTGGACAATCAAACTTGGGTCAAAACCGTGACGACGAAAAAAGTTTGACCAATTCGCCGGCGCGCCTGTCCAAAGACTAATGAACCGCCTGCAAAAAATTTCACTCATCTGCCTCGCTTCCGGCTTTTTGGTTTCATCGCGCGCGGCGGAAACCAATTCCCTCGTCTGGCGCACGACGTTTGATCAGGTAAGCGCGGATGTTCACGGTGAACCGCTCTGGCCGTTGCTTGAAGACATCGCGCGCAAAACCGGCTGGCATATTTTTGTCGAGCCGGGCGCGGCGCGCGTTGCGTCGGCCAAGTTTGAAAACCTGCCGGCCACCGGCGCGTTGAAAATGTTGCTCGGCGATCTGAACTTCGCGCTCGTGCCGCAGACCAACGGAGCGCCGCATCTTTACGTTTTCACCACGCGGATGGAGAACGCCACGCGCGCGGTGCTCGCTGGGAAAACTTCTGCGGTAAAGCGAAAATACGTCGCCAACGAACTGCTCATCCACGTCAAACCGGGTACAGACATTGAGGCGCTGGCGAAAATGTTCGGCGCAAAAATCATTGGGCGCATGGACAAGCTCGGCGTTTATCTGCTGCAATTTCCCGATGCCGCCGCGACCGATGCCGCGCTCGCGCAACTGAAAAATGACAGCGACGTGCTTGACGTGGATTACAATTATTATCTCGATCCGCCCCCGCCAATACAGGCGATTTCTTCCGCCGCCAGCGGTTTGCCCGGTCCGGTGATTCTGTCGTTGAATCCGCCGGCGAGTGATTGCAGCAAAGTCATCGTTGGGCTTGTGGACACTTCCGTGCAGCCGCTCGGCGATCTGGAAAAATTTATTTCCAAGCGCGTGTCGGTGGCCGATTGCCAGGCCACTAGCGGCGAGTTGAACCATGGCACGGGCATGGCGCAAACCATTTTGCGCGCGATCGGTTCCGCGCAAAGGAACGGAACTTCCGTGAAAATCGTCGCGGCGGATGTTTATGGTTGCGATGAAAGTGCGAACACCTGGAATGTCGCGCTCGGCATTCAAGCGGTCATCAATAACGGCGCGACCTATGTCAATTTGAGTCTGGGCGGCGCAGGGCAAAATTCAGTGCTTGCCAGTTTGATCCAGTCGGCGGAAAAAGACGGCATCGGATTTTTCGCGGCGGCCGGCAACGAACCCGTCACCACGCCTACTTATCCGGCGGCGTATCCTGGCGTCAACGGCGTGACCGCGTTGCAGAACGGCCAGCTCGCGTCGTATGCAAACTACGGCAGCTTCGTGGACATGGCGCTGCCCGGTTCGAGCGTGGTGTATGCGGGCAGCCAGGCTTATCTCATGCAGGGAACTTCCGTGGCGACGGCCTACGCGACGGGAACGGCGGCGGGAAACGAAGCGGCGAGCTGTGCGGGCCTGGCGCAGATCCAGGCGGCGATGCAGGCCAAGTTCGCCGTGCCTGCAAAATAAGTCCCTGCGCTTCAATGCGGCATGCAGCCGATCTTGCCGAACGCGACGACGAACGCGACCGCGCCGAGGATGAGCAGCCACGGGTTGCCATGCATCAACAGCAGAATGCCCGCGCCCAAAACCGTCGCCATCGCCGCGTAAACGAGAATTGCCAGAAAAAATTTCATCGCGGGCGATTGTAATACTTTTGGATTCGGGCGCAAGAACGCGAATTACTGTTTTCCTGTGACCAAACTTTCAACGACAGCGGGATCAGCTAAAGTTGAAACATCGCCGATTTGATCCACTTGGTTCTCGGCGATCTTGCGTAAAATGCGGCGCATGATTTTTCCGCTGCGCGTCTTTGGCAGGCCGGGCGCGAACTGGATTTTGTCCGGCACGGCAATCGCGCCGATTTCTTTGCGGACGTGCTGCGCCAATTCTTTTTTTAATTCTTCGCTATCGGCGATGCCGTCCTTCAAAGTGACGAAGGCGTAGAGCGCCTGGCCTTTGATGTCATGCGGCATGGGCGCGACGGCGGCTTCGGCGACTTTCGCGTGGCTCACGAGCGCACTCTCGACTTCCGCCGTGCCGATGCGATGGCCGGAGACATTGACGACATCGTCCACGCGGCCGAGCAGCCAGTAATCGCCGTCCGCATCTACTCGGCAGCCGTCGCCGGTGAAATACATATTTTTATACGTAGAAAAATAAGTGTTCACAAAACGTTCGTGATCGCCCCAAGTCGTGCGCATGATTCCCGGCCACGGTTTCTTGATGCACAATTTTCCGCCTTCGTTTGGTTTGCATTCCGTGCCGTCGTCGCGCAACACCACCGGTTCCACGCCA
>CAXUBD010000144.1:0-3656 GCA_964249225.1 uncultured Verrucomicrobiota bacterium
ACGGTCGAGAGTCGAGGCTCGAGAGCCGAAAGCCAAAAGCCATCCGTGCGCTCGACCCTCGATTTTCGACCCTCGACTTTATTTATTGGCACTCATGCGTTGCTTACGGGCGGATTTGATTTGCCGAAACTCGGCCTCGTGATCATTGACGAGCAGCACAAATTCGGCGTGGCGCAGCGCGAGCAATTGGTTCGCAAGGGAAATTATCCGCATCTGCTCGTGATGACGGCGACGCCGATACCGCGCACGCTGGGTTTGACGCTTTACGGCGACCTGGATGTCTCGGTGATTGACGAATTGCCCGGCGGACGTGGAAAAATAAAAACATTCGTCCGCGAGACCGAAAAATTGCCGAAAGTCTTGGAATTCATCCGCGAAAAACTTTCCGGCGGAAGGCAGGCTTATGTGGTTTATCCGCGCGTGGAAGATGCGGGCGCGAAGGAATTAAAAGCGGTCGTCACGGAATTTGAAAATCTAAAAAAAGTTTTTGCGCCATTCAAAGTCGGCCTGTTGCACGGGCGTTTGAAATCTGCGGAAAAGGAAAATGTCATGGCCGATTTTCGCGCGAATAAAATAAACGTTTTGCTTTCGACATCTCTGATCGAAGTCGGCGTGGACGTTCCGAACGCAAGCGTAATGCTGATTGAAAATGCTGAAATGTTTGGCTTGGCGCAGTTGCACCAGTTGCGCGGGCGCATCGGGCGCGGCGCGCACGAAAGTTTTTGCGTCTTGATTTCGGACGCGAAAAATGCGGAGGCGCGCGGACGCTTGAAAATTTTGGAAGAAACCAACGACGGTTTCAAAATCGCCGAGGCGGATTTGAAATTGCGCGGGCCGGGCGAATTACTGGGACAAGACCAGAGTGGCTTGCCGGATTTTCGTTTCGGAAATCTGGCGGAGGATTTGGAACTGGTCCGGCAATCGCGCGAACTGGCGCGACAGATGGCGGGCATCTGAAGTTTGCGCTTGCGCCGCGCCGGAATTCTGGCGTAGTTGTCGGCGTATGAAAAAACTGTTTCCCTTGATCGCAGTGGCTGCCCTCGTTTATGCCGGACTGCTGGCCGGTTGCAACAAGTCTGAAGCCCCGGCGACAACGCCGGACATGCCGTCCACCAACGCGCCGGCCATGCCCTCGACAAATGCGCCAGCGATGCCGTCCACCAACGCGCCCTAACGTTGCGGTCTTCTTAAACGGTCAGCCCGCTGCATTTGCGTTCCCGATGCGGTGGAATCTTTGCCGCCGCGCAACAATTTTTCCGGCGCGGGCGAACTGGTGAAAATTAAATTAGAACGCCAGATATTTCAGCACCTGCACTTCTTTCTTGAAGACAAGTTCGATGGAATTTTCGTTGAAGCGCACGTCCACCGGCGCGCGGTCCTGATAATGTTCCCACAGCACGCGGCCGTTTGCGGGGTTGATGCGCGCGATGCGCAGGTAAGGCGGTTTTTGCAATCCGGCCATGGCGTCGCTCAACTGTTCCTCGTCCGTCGGATTCGGGTCATACGACTGCACTGTGTAAATAAATTTTCCGGACAGGTAGGAAACAAATCCGCCGGGAGCCGCGCTCCACAAAGTCTTGCCGGTCTTCGGATCAATTTTCAGCACGACGTCGTCGGTGGATTTCGCGATATCAATCTGCCGTGAGTATTTTATGTCATCGGGATTTCCGGTCGTGGTGTTCACATATAAATTTCCTTCATCGTCAAAAAACAAACCGACGACGCCGATGGTCGGCAAACGCCAGCGCGCGTTGCCCGTCATCAAATCAAACGCCGATAAAACGGCCTGGTCAAAAACGTAAAGCGTGTCGCCATGTTCGACGCACGGGCCAGCGCCAAATGGCGACGCTTGCTGAAATAACCAGCCGTTGCCTGCCGGGACGTTGTAAGTGAGCGTGGCTTCCCAAAGTTTTTTATTCGTCTGGTCGAGGACGATCACGGTTTTTCCGGCGGCGATCACGTTCACGGTTTTCAAAGAAAATAATTTCGCCGGCCCGGTGACTTTCCCGGTCCAGTCGGAAACGCCCGGCGCATTCGGCAGGTGAACCGTGACTTGATAACGGCTTTCGTCCTCCGAAACCGTGTCGCCGCCGTTGTTGCGCTGCATTTCGTTGAGCGTCTCGTTGGCGAACTCGGTGGTTTGCATGGCGTTCAAATTGGGATCGTTGAGCACCGATTTTTTTGGCGGCGCCTTCATTGCCTCGCGCATGACGATTTTTTGTTCGAGCAGCCGCGTGGAAAATTGCACAAATCCGTTTTCGCCCGGAACCAAATTAAAAATTCCGGCGGCGCTGGAAAATAATTTTCCACTTTGCGAATGCGGATGTTGTGAATCGCCGTCCTTGAGCGCGGCTTCGAGCTGCTGTTCGTGCGCCGCGTTGCCGAGCAGCGCGGGCAGGGCGATGCGCGCGGGCAAGGTCAGATTTTGCGCCTGCGCCGCGACTTTGTCCGGATCGAGCGGCCGGCTGTTGTTCGCGCCCGACAATGGCAATCCGCCCGTGGCGGGATTGCCTGCTTTCGCATTTTGCGTTGAGGCCACGCTTGTCGCGCCGTCTTCAGAAAAATTTTCCGTGCGGATTTCGCCATTCGCCGGATTGACGTGCGTGACGGATTGTTCGCCGGAAATTTCCAGCTCGCCGTCGCGCTCGACCAATTCGCCAAATTCCGGCAGCGCGATTTCCTGCAAAATTTTTCCGCTGTCCCAGTCGTAATGCGTCAGCTTGCCGGCGTTGCCGACCCAAATATTCTGGCCGGAGACGTGCAACGACAGCGCGCCTTGCAGCGAGATTTTCGCCTCGCGTTCCTGCGAACCAACGGGCGGGATCGAAGGGAATTCGCCCGCCGCATTTTCGCGCGAACGCTGATCGTTTTCCGCTTTGACGATGAGAGCGATTTGATCGGGCGCGACGAGTTCCTGCGACCAGATTTGTTTTTTCGTTTTCAGATCGTAACGCGCGAGCGTGGCGCCGTGCAGAAAAACGATTTGATCTTTGCCGGTGAGTTCCGATTTGCCGGAATAGGCGCGGTCATCGTCCGCGAAACGCACGGAAAAAACTGTGTGCGGCACGGAACCGAACCACGCATACCACGTCCAAAAAGCGAGCGCCGAAACAATCACGGCCATGAGCAAACCAAAAATCAGTCCGGTCTTGCGCCAGAACCGGGCTTCGACTTTGAATTTCTGCCCGGCATAAACGGGCACATTGATGTTTTGCGCCTCGGCTTTGGCTTTGCACAACACCGAGCAAAAAAACCCGAATATTTCCATGCACTTCGGGCAGATCGGTTTTTTGCAGACGGCGCACTTGTCCGTGACCGGCTCGCGCAAATGGCGCGGACAAAATTTTGAAGTTTCCGCAGTCGCTGCATTTTCGGCAGTTGGCGACGCGGGCGGTTCGGCGCGGGAAATTTTCAAACGCGGAGTTTCTGCGCTTGGAATTGTTGGCGCAGCCGGAGCTGTCGGCGGCGTTGCCGTTGTCGCAGTTGACGACGCGTCGGCCAGTTCTCGGCGAACCAGTTCATTGACGAAATCGGACGAGTCCAGTCCGCAACTCGGGCAGACAAATTTCACCGGCTGCCGCGCCATTTCCGGCGTGATCTCGAATTCGCATTTCGCGCCGCACGCGCATTGGAGTTTCATGGCTACGGTTTTGGAT
>CAXUBD010000144.1:3666-7461 GCA_964249225.1 uncultured Verrucomicrobiota bacterium
ACACTATACCCGGTTCGGCGCGAATTGAAAACGTCAATTGGGCCGGACTGGGCAGGATGCTGCCGTCCGTTAATAAAAAATTGCCGCCGTATTTGTGATGGTTGTTGCCGGGCGATTTTCCGTCCGGGGAAAAAATAATTTCGCCCGCGCGCTTGGGCTGCGTGTCCACCTGCCGGTCGGACAGCAAAACGTCCGGCGCGTTGGTGAGCCGGCTGCCCATGTAATACGCGTAGCTGATTTTATTTTTCGCCAGCGATTCGCCGGAAGGAATTTGCGAATCGCGCCCGCCGGGGCAGATGAAAATCGAAGTGTCCGCCGAATATTTTGGAACGAGCGCGTCTAGCGCCGACTCGGAAGTCTGCGCGTTGGTGTTTTGTGGCAGCGCGCCGTTGAAGTCGTTGGCGTAAACCTGCAGCGCGAGATAAATTTTCTGGAGATTGTCCGCGCAGAGTTGTTTTTGGGTGCGCTGATGCCGCGCCGAGCTGAAGCCAAACATCATCGTCGTTAGAATGGCAATGATCGCCAGCGTGACGAGCAGTTCGAGCAGCGAAAAACCCGTCGGCGCATTGGGATTGCGTGACAACGGTTTCATGCGGGCTTTGTATCTAAATACGGCGGCGATGGCAAACGGAAGTTGCCGGGCAAAAAATTTTTCGCTCGCAAAACTTCCGCCGCCCGCTGAAAATTCAAATCCATTTTATTTCATGAACGAACAAATCGTCATCCTGGATTTCGGTTCGCAATACACGCAAGTCATCGCGCGTCGCATCCGCGAGTGCAACGTCTATTCCACCATCCTGCGCTTCGACACGCCCGCCGCCGAAATCGCCGCGCTCAAGCCGAGCGGAATTATTTTATCAGGCGGCCCGTCGAGTGTGTATGCGCCGGACGCGCCGCTGCCGGATAAAAATATTTTCAAGCTCGGCGTGCCGGTGCTGGGAATTTGTTACGGCGTGCAAATCTTCGCGCATTTTCTCGGCGGCAAAGTCGAGAAAGGCCAGAAACGCGAATACGGCAAAGGCACGTTGACGGTAAAAGATTCAAGCTGCGCGCTGTTTTCAAAATTGCCGAAGTCGCTGCAAGTCTGGAATTCGCATGGCGACAAATTGACGAAAATTCCCGAAGGTTTCAAACCCGTCGCCGTCACGGAAAATTCCGAATACGCCGCCATCGAAAACCGCGCGAGGAAATTTTTCGGTCTGCAATTTCATCCCGAAGTCGTCCACACGCCGCGCGGCAAGGAAGTCATCACCAATTTTGTCCACGGTGTCTGCGATTGTGGTAAAAGCTGGACGATGCACAATTATCTCGAACAGTCGGTGCGGGAAATCCGCGCGCAAGTCGGCGCGGAAAAAGTGATCCTCGGTTTGAGCGGTGGCGTGGATTCGAGCGTGGCGGCGGCGTTGTTGCACAAGGCGATTGGCGACCAGCTCACCTGCATTTTTGTCAACAATGGCTTGCTGCGCGCGCGCGAGGCGGAAGTCGTGCAGGAAGTTTTCGGGCGGAATTTTAAATTGAAATTGCAGTATGAAAACGCGACGAAATTATTTTTGCAACGGCTCAAAGGCGTGACCAATCCCGAACGCAAACGCAAGATCATCGGCAAAACATTCATCGAAGTTTTTCACGACGCGATGCGGCGCGTCGGCCAGGCAAAATTTCTCGCGCAGGGAACGTTGTATCCCGACGTGATCGAGTCCGTGCCGATCGCGGGCAATCCCGCCGCGCTCATCAAAAGCCACCACAACGTCGGCGGTTTGCCGAAGAACATGAAATTCAAACTGGTCGAGCCGTTGAAATGTTTGTTCAAGGACGAAGTGCGGCTGCTCGGCCTCGAACTGGGTTTGCCGAAAGAAATCGTTTATCGCCCGCCGTTTCCCGGACCCGGACTCGCGGTAAGAATTCTCGGCGAGGTGACGCCATCGCGCTGCGAAATTTTGCGGAATGCAGATTCAATTGTCGTTGAAGAAATGAAATCGAGCGGACTGTATTATAAAATCTGGCAGAGTTTCGCGGTCCTGCTGCCGATCCGCAGCGTGGGCGTGATGGGCGACGAACGGACTTACGATTACACGATCGCGATCCGTGCCGTGGAATCGCAGGACGGCATGACGGCGGACTGGGTGAAATTGCCTTACGACCTGCTGGAAAAGCTTGCGAGCCGCATCATCAACGAAGTGAAAGGCGTGAACCGCTGCGTCCTCGACATCACAAGCAAGCCGCCGGGGACGATTGAGTGGGAATAAATTTTGGGTGCAACGGAAAGAAAGATTATGGGCGTTTGACATCGCAGACAATTGCGCCTCAATCGTGTCGTGCGGCGCAGCTACCGCGTCACGATACGGTTGAATAGTATTGCCTCGCGCTTCAATCGCATTCCTTCGCGGTCTTGCCGCGCCGCGTTGCTCCTTGATTGCGAGGCCTCGCACCTCAACCGCGCCTCGACGCGGAAGCATTGCACGAGGCCGCGCCTCTGCGCACTGTCCAGATAATCAATGATTTATGCAAAATGTGAAAAAATATGCTTGCCAAGAAATTTAAAATTATTAAAAAAGTCCAAGCATTGTCGTTCACAATGCTTAAAACAAAACTACGGGAAAGGGAAATTATGGCAGCAGATCAAACACGCAGACTCCGGCCTTCAGACTTGCAGGCCGATAAGGACTCATTCGCCGCCATCGAGGCGATGGAAGACTACGCACCGAGTAACAAGGATTACACGGTCGCCAAACTCCAGGCCTTGAGTGACACGATGGGTGAAGAACAGGAAGCCGAAAGCCAGGCCGAAGCCGCCGCGAAAGCGGCGCGTGATGACACGACGGCGGCGGAATGGGACTTCCATAACGCCATCCTCGCCGCCAAGCAGCAGGTGACGGCGCAGTATAGCGCGGACTCCAACGAAGTGCAGGCCGTTGGCCTCACGAAAAAATCGGAACGGGCGAAGCCGAAGCGGAACACGTCGCCATCCGGTGACGCAAAAAAGTAATCGTTAAACAAAACTCAAAACGCCGATGCCGGAAGGTGTCGGCGTCTTTATTTTGCCGGCCTGGGAATTTCTTTGCGCGCACGAATGAGGATTTCACCCAAATCAATTTCAATGGCGTCGGCGATTCGCAATAATGTGTCTAACGTGGGGTTTCGTAAATCTCGCTCGATAAGACTGACGATGGAATGTGACAAGCCCGAGCGTTGAGCAACTACATTCATTGAAAGCCCACGCTTTTCACGCTCTTCCCGCAGGAGTCTGATAACATTGGCAACAATGGCTTCTCGAACGCTGTTTTTTGACACGCCTTACACATACGAGGAAAACTCCTTGACAAAGGATGTGACGAGAGTCACAATCCTTTCCGTTCAGACCATACTTCGGGGACAAATATGAAAACGATAAATCGAATAATCGCCATTCTTGCGCTGACATTTCATACTACGAACATCTTTGCACAGCTAGCACCACCAGGCAGCGGCGGGACGAACAGCGGGGGCGGCGGTTATTATGGCGGCGGTGTTTCTTCATCACCGCCGAACACCAATTTTTTTATCGGAGTTCAAGGGACAAACATCGTTGTGAGTTGGATCAGCAGCACAAACAAAATCTATCTGCTTGAACATCGCGCGACATTGACTGGCGGAACACAGTGGGGCGACTTGCAGAATTACCTGCTTGCGGCGGCAAATACAAACAAGACGAGGTTCATTCACACAAACATTATTCGGTCGCAGCCGACCGATTTTTATCGGTTCTTCGATGTCACGCCGGTTGCGCGCGACGATGTTTTTGGGGTTGACCAAGAC
>CAXUBD010000144.1:7471-7793 GCA_964249225.1 uncultured Verrucomicrobiota bacterium
GACCAAGACAGTTCCGGCAACCAACTCAATATTTTCCAGAACGATTACAGCCCGAACGATGATTTGTTTTACGTGACAAATTTAATTTCCGCTGCGCATGGCGGCATTTCTTACACGCTGGATGCCTCGACTTTTCAATACACGCCGGATTCGGGCTTTTACGGAGTGGATTCTTTTGCCTATAGCATCACAAGCAATCACGGTGAAACCTCGACCAACGCGAAGGTCACGGTTTTCGTTAATAAGTCTGGAAATTCTTCGCCGACCGTGAATGACCTCATTATCACGCTGCCGACGAATACTTACACGGCAACTTTTAATG
>CAXUBD010000145.1:0-2427 GCA_964249225.1 uncultured Verrucomicrobiota bacterium
TCATTTTTGTTGTCTTTAAATTGTGATTGTTTTTTGTGAACAGAATTTCTCCGCGATGCAAAGCAACCCGGAACGATGAAGGAAAAAATCAAGGCGCGGAAAGCGCGATTGACTAATCAGGCGGAAACCGGCGGGGCAAGACTGCGGAACGCGGGACAGAGACACACTTCTGGCGTGAAAACAAAATCGCTGTGAACCGGCTGGCGTAAAGAAACCGGCTGTGATTCTAGTTGCGATGAAAGATTCTGAATTTGTGAAATCGAAAATAGCTGGATTCCAAAATCCGGCTTGCTGATTTGCGAGGTCAATGGCGCACTGGCGATGGTCTGGCTGTGCTGACAAACCGACTTGTCCTGCGAACTGCCCGAAGATTTTTTATGGCAGCAATCATGTTGCTTTTTCCCGCCCATGCAATCGGCGGCACACACCGCGATTGAAGCAATCCAAACGAGCAGGCAAAACATCGCGGCCCATTGCAACAGCGGTTTTTGTTTTTGCCGGTTTAAAATCATATTCACCTTTGACGAAACTAACATCGCGCCGTTCAAAGTCAATTTACGCTTAGCTCGCGCAACATTTGTTGTTTTATCCATGTTCCATCTGCCAGCTGGTTAAGGCCAATGTTGATTCATTTTAATTTGAATCTGCATCCCTGCCTTCGCGCTGAAAATTCTTGCGACACTGCACGTTGCCAAGCCAATATCATTCGGTTGCACCTACTCATGAAATTATTGCTAAATCCAATTGCGTTACTGATAATTTTTGCGAAGCTCGGCGCAAAGAAGCCCTCAAGCATTAAAAAATTATGAGTGTGCCAAAGCCCAAGCCCGGCGATTTCTGCTGGAATGAACTTGTCACCAGCAACGTGCCGACGGCCAAAAAATTTTATGCCAGCCTGCTGGGTTGGAAAACCAAACCTTTCGGCAAGGGCCTGGATTATGCTATCATCGTGAAAGGCAAGACCGACAAGAACGGCATGGGCGGCATGATGAAATGTCCCCGGCCCGGAATGCCCGCGCAATGGATTCCCTATGTACTCGTTGATAACGTGGACGCCACCGTCAAAAAAGCTGTGAAGCTCCGGGGCAAAATTTGTCGGCCGCCTTTCGATATCCCGTCCGTCGGTCGCATCGCCATCCTATCCGATCCGCAAGGCGCAACTATCGGAATCATCAAGCCGATGATGTGAGCGGACCTTTTTGGAACGGAGTAGGCTTTTATTTGCATAAAAATGAACCGGCCTTAAACTCGAAACCCATAATATATTATTTATTTGGAGCGGCAGACTTGATCGGAATTTTATGAAAACTAAACTGCGTTCGTTGCTTATTGCTCTGGCCTTGGTTGCAGGTATTCATTCGACTTTGGCACAACCGAGTCTGGGGATTATCCGAACGAACAACCAATTCCTCCTCTATTGGCCTTCCAACGCCACCGGTTTTGTTTTGCAAAGCACCACAAATCTGGCCACGCCCAACTGGGCATTGGCCACGGATGCGATCACAGTAACTTATGGTTCCAAGACCGCCGTGACTGTGACCAATTCTTCCTCGGCAAAATTTTTTCGTTTGTCCCAAAGCATCACCAGCACAGCCGACGGCATGGCGCTGATTCCCGCCGGGTTGTTCCCGATGGGAGACGCCGTGGACAACACGCCCAATGCCGCGGTGATGAATGTGTATGTCTCGGCATTCTACATGGACACGAATCTGGTGAGTTACGGCGAGTGGACTTCCAACTACGTCTACGCCACCAGCCTCGGCTATATTTTTGACCATGCGGGCTACGGCAAAGCGAGCAACCACCCGGTAACCGCCATCAATTGGTATGATGCCGTCAAATGGTGCAATGCTCGCTCGCAGCAGGCGGGTTTGGCTCCCGTCTATTACACCGACGCCGCCATGACCCAGGTCTATACCAATGGCGACACCGACGCAGTCTATGCGAACTGGTCGAACACCGGTTATCGGTTGCCGACCGAAGCCGAGTGGGAGAAGGCCGCGCGCGGCGGATTGAGCGGATTCAGATTTCCCTGGGGCAACACCATTTCCGAAAGTCAGGCGAATTACGACGGTCAAACCGCTTTTTTCTACGATCTAGGGCCGACCGGTTACAACACGAATTTCGACACCGGAAGCCCTCCCTTCACCAGCCCGGTCGGTTCCTTTGCACCGAACGGTTATGGCCTATACGACATGGCAGCCAACGTGGATGAATGGTGTTGGGATTGGTTTGGACCCTATGCGGGCGGCAGTGATCCTCACGGGCCGGACTCTGGCGGCAGTCGCATCTTGCGCGGCGGCGATTGGGACGACACTGCCGACGACGTCCGCACCGCCAGTCGCAGCGCCATCGGCCCATCCGGTGCCCTCCTCTATTGGGGTTTCCGATGCGTCCGAAACGTTCCGACTACTACCACGGCCGACG
>CAXUBD010000145.1:2483-4116 GCA_964249225.1 uncultured Verrucomicrobiota bacterium
CCGGGTCGTTCACGATCGGGGATACCTTGGATGGGATAGGCATTGCCACTCCCACGAATGTTTATGTCTCCGCATTTCTCATGGATACAAATCTGGTGAGATACGACCTATGGCAGTTGGTCTATAGCTACGCCACAAGCCACGGCTATGGATTTGATGATGCCGGTTATGCCAAGGCGACGAACCATCCGGCGGGCAATGTAAATTGGTATGATGCTGTGAAGTGGTGCAATGCGCGTTCGCAACAAGCTGGTTTGACGCCGGTATATTACACGGATGCGGCATTCACCCAGGCTTACACGAATGGAGACATTGACATAACAAATGCAGATGTAAATTGGTCTGCCAATGGCTATCGGTTGCCGACGTCAGCCGAGTGGGAAAAGGCGGCGCGCGGCGGCTTGACCGGACAGCGGTTTCCGTGGGGTCTCACGATTTCCGAAAGTCAGGCCAACTACCAAGGAAACACCAATAATTTCTACGACCTTGGCCCGGAAGGCTCCAACACAAATTACAACTCAGGTTATCCCTACACGAGTCCGGTCGGCGCGTTTGCGGCCAATGGCTACGGGTTATACGACATGGCGGGGAATATGAACGAGTGGTGTTGGGATTGGTATGCCGTTCCGTCGTATCCGGCGGGCAGTCCGTATTTGGGAGGAACCGATCCACGCGGCCCATTAACGGAATCCGTCTACTATCGGGTGGCACGAGGCGGTGGTTGGTCCAACGAAGGCGCCGAATTGCGATGCGCCTTTCCCAACGGCTTCCCTCCGAACGCCATTGCCAACGGCATCATTGGTTTTCGATGTGTCCGAAATTTTTAACTGGTTAGGGTCGCTACTCCGGCAGGATTTAACTGACACAAATTTCTTGTAACAGTTTTCCCATTTTAAATTGTTCCCATCCTTTTATTATTTGTCCAGTAAAGTTCTGGCGAAGCTTTAAAATCCAACTATTAATTTTCCCACTGTCCACTCGTTAATTCCTGCACGAGCGCCTTTGCGCGATAGATTTTATAGAGCGCTTCCAAAATGCCCGCCGATTCCACAGCAACGGCGCGGCCTTGCGTGTCGTTGAACGCAAAGTCCCACGGCAAACCTTGTAAGTTGCCATCGAAAATAATGCCGACAAACTCGCCCGCGCGGTTCACCACGGGACTGCCGGAATTCCCGCCGATGATGTCACATGTGCTGACAAAATTGAACGGCGTGTCGAGGTGGAGATGCGATTTTCGCTTTTCCCATAACGGAGGGAGATCGAAGGGTGGACGGTTTTTATTTTCTTCAGCGCGTCCATACAGCCCGGCGAAGGTGGTGAGTGCGGGCACAGACTGACCGGCATCTTCGTAACCTTTCACCGTGCCGAAAGCGAGACGCAATGTGAAAGTAGCGTCGGGATAGCCCGCCGTGCCAAGCAGCGCGATTTTGGCCTGCGCAATGGCTGCGTATGTCTGCTGGATGTTTTCGTTTTGATCCTCATAAACTTTGCGCACGGCGCGGGATTCGGGATCCACCAGCCGCGCGAACTCAATCATCGGATCGTTGGCAGCGGCGACGGCGCTGGCGCCGCCGGCGTAAAGTTTTTTGCGAAAAGCAACATCGCGCACCTGGGTGCCATTGATCAATTGCGC
>CAXUBD010000145.1:4126-7639 GCA_964249225.1 uncultured Verrucomicrobiota bacterium
AGCGGATCCTCCATGCCAAGTTTTTCCACCATGAAAGCCAGCGAATCGGACAACTTAAGAATTTCGTAGTCAGTGTAAATTGGCTTCTCGGAAAATAGACCGAGTTCGAGCGATACTTTGCCGGAATCGGAAAATTCGCCCAGACGTTCCCCATTGGGCTTGAGGAACTCGTCGCCCGCGCGGAGCAACGTGCGCGCGATGCCAAAGCTGGCACAGTTGAAACCCATTCCTCCTACCATGAAGGGTATGCGGACATTTTCGCCAGCGATAACTTTGTCGGAACCAGCGATTTTGTCGTAAGCCGCCAGGGCATCGGCAAACTCGGGCTTGCTTGCGAGCCTGTCCTTGAAATCCGCTTCTGCTTGGTTTTTTGAGGCAATCAGTTCCGGGTCAAGCAGGCCGGCATAAACACCTTCGTTTCGCTTCCGGCTGTTTTGCACGCCGAACAAATCCTCCTTGGCGCGCCGGGCATTTTCTTCGCTGCGCGCGCTCCAGTTGGCGAGCAGAACTTCCCTGTCTTTATTCACGGCAAGGGAAAAAGGATATTTCACATCGCGTTGAAATTTCAAATCGGCCACGGTGAGCGAGCGGGACGTGTTTCCGGGATGACCCGAAACAAATACCAAGTCGCCATCGCGCGCGCCTGCGGCTGAGAATTTTAAAAAATCTTTTATCTTCGCGGGCTGGCCATTCTCATAGGCACGGAACAGGCAGATGTCGAGGTCGAAGCGCGGGTATTCAAAATTGTCCGGGTCGCCGCCATAAAAGGCAATCTGCTGCTCCGGCGCAAAGACGATCCGCACATCGGTATAACGTTTGTAACGGTAGAGCTGATACGCGCCGCCTTCCCAGAGCGTGACGACATCTGAACGCAGACCGGTGCGGTCGAGCGATTCCTTTTCAATCTCGGCAATGATTTTGCGCCGCGCCGCAAAGGCATCGTCGGCATTCGTGCCTTTGGGCACGGCGGCGTTCACGCGCGCCGTCACGTCTTCGATGGATTCAAGCACGTTGAGTTCAAGGTCGAGGCATTTCAATTCTTCCGCCGGCGTGCGCGCGTAAAATCCGTCGCGAAGATAATTTTTTTCTTTCGTGCTGAGCTTTTGCAAGGCATCCGCGCCGATGTGGTGATTGGAGATGATCAATCCATCCGCGCTCACAAAACTGCCGGACCCGCCGGAGTCAAAGCGCACGGAAGATTTTTGCAGATGCGCCAGCCACGCGTCAGTGGCATCAAACTGGTAATGGTCATTTAGAAGCTGGCGCGGCGGCTGATTGAAAAGCCACATCCCTTCGTCAGCCGGTAAAACAAAGACCTGAAGGGAAAACAAAATTGCAAACAGGAAAGTTTTCATGTGGGTCGCAACCTAGCGAAATCATGTAGGTGCCGCAAACATTTTGATTTTGGATGTCAATTCACCCGCGAATTGCTGGCATGCGCGTGCTGTGAAAATAGAAAATTTCTCGGCAATCGATCTTCATAAACGATTATTTTTGGCGGCCTTGGAAAGTCAGTTCCGCGATGCCGGATTTATCGAGTTTGCCGAGACCGAGTTGAATCATGCGGTCGTATTGTTTTTTGGTCGCAGCGGCGAGCGGCAATTTTAATTTCTGTTGCTGCGCCAGTTTGAGCGCGATGCCGGAATCCTTTGCGGCATGGGCGGCAGAGAAAAAACAGGCATGGTCGCGATTTTGCATATCCTCGCCATCGGTCTGAAGCACGCCGGAACGCGCGCCGGTCTGGGAAAAAACTTCGCGCAACATCGCGAGGTCGAGGCCCAGCGCGTCGCCGAGGCCGAGGCCTTCGGCCAGCGCGGCGGTGTTGGCGTTCATGACCATGTTGACGAGCGCCTTGACCTGCGCGGCCGCGCCCGCGGTGCCGATGTAACGCAGCGACGCGCTTAATTTTTCGAGGATAGGTTCGGCGCGTTCAAAAACTTCCGGTTTGCCGCCGCACATCAAATATAAAGTGCCTTCGCGCGCCTGCGTGATGCTCGAGGCCATGCAGGCTTCGAGTGATTGCGCGCCGGCGGCTTCGCATTTTTTTTCGACCCAGACGTGAATCGCGGGCGTGACGGTGGCGCAATTGATAAATAATTTTTCTTCCGCGCGCGCGAGCAGGCTGCCGTTGAAAATCTTTTTCATCGCGCGATCATCGCTGACGACGGTAAGGATAACATCGGCTAGCGCGGTGACGGTCTCGAGTTTGTCCGCGACGACGCAGCCGAGTTCCTGCGCGAGCGTTTGCGCAGCAGCGGCGTTGGCATCGAATATGGCGACGACGGGAAAACCGCATTCTTTAAGACGCCGCGCCATGTTCGCGCCCATGCGCCCGACACCGACGAAGCCAAGCTTTTGCAATCGGCCATCAGGTTGATTTACGTTCACGCGATCAATTCATCAGAAGCACGGATTGAATCAAAGTTATTTCGGCGCTGAATGAATTTCCGTGTTTAATCCGTGTTCGATCTGTGGCTAATTAAAGGCCGATGCCGAATCATGCCACATTGAACCTGCTCCCTTGCCCGCGCTCGCTGAAAATTCTGCGCGGCACGTTCACGCTGCCGAAGCTAAAACCGCTCGCCGCAATCAAAGTTGTCCGCACTCCTTCCGCGCCGAAACATTCCGAAGGCTACGCGCTGGCGATTTCCAAAAATGGAATTGAAATTTCCTTCCGCGAAAACGGCGGCCTGCGCGCGGCGACGGTGACGTTGCGACAATTGCTGCGCGAATACGGACGAAAATTACCTTGTATTAAAATCCGCGACTGGCCGGATTTCGCGCGTCGCGGCGTGATGCTTGACATCTCACGCGGTCGCGTGCCGAAACTGGAAACGTTGCTCGACCTCGCCGAAAAACTTTCCGATCTCAAGATCAACGAGTTGCAACTTTACACCGAGCACACGTTTGCGTACAAAAAATATAAATCCGTCTGGCAAAGCTGGGGCGCGCTCACGGCCAAAGAAATAAAAATCCTCGACGCGCGCTGCCGCGAACTCGGCATTGACCTGGTGCCGAACCAAAATTCTTTCGGCCATTTGCGTTATTTTTTGGAGAATCCAAAATTGAAAAAGCTCGCGGAAATTTCCGGTCCGTATCTTTGCGGAAACGATTCTCCGCTTTTCGGAAAAGAAAAAATTCCCTCCGTTAGTTTTTTGCGTCGCCCAACCACGCTCGCGCCGAATCATCCCGGCACGATTCCGTTCTTGCGCGGGCTTTACGATGAACTGCTGCCGAATTTTTCCAGCAAGTTCTTCAACGTCGGCTGCGATGAAACTTGGGACTTGGGCAAAGGCCAGAGCAAACAAATTTGCGAACGATTCGGCAAAGGAAAAGTTTATCTGGATTTTCTGAAAAAGATTCAATGCGAAGTTTCCACGCGCGGCAAACGCATGATGTTTTGGGGCGACATCATTTTGAAATATCCGGAACTGATTCGCGAGCTGCAAAAAAATGTCATCGCGCTGAACTGGGGCTACGAGGCGAATCATCCGTTTGCAAAAGAAGCCGCGC
>CAXUBD010000146.1:0-7636 GCA_964249225.1 uncultured Verrucomicrobiota bacterium
ATTTCCAACGCCGTCCAGAACAGTGACGAGTTCGCCACGTTTCAAGCGCAGGACGTGCAGCGCATGATGCGCCTCGCGCCCGTCGAGCCGGAGCGTCGCATCGGCGCAGCGTTCAGGCGGCAGATAAAAACGGTGCATTTGTATTTATTATTGAAGCGCGATTTGGAAAATTTTTGAAAATCATCAATCATCAATCGTAAATTATTTGAAGAATTTTTTCGCCTTCTCAAAAAACCCCTGCGCGATGGGCGCTTCGGTGCCGTTGCAGAGCGCGGCGAATTCCTGCAACTTGGCCTTTTGCCCGGCGTTCAGATGCGTCGGCACTTCGACTTGCAGGCGCACGTGGAGGTCGCCATGGGCGTGGCCCTGCAAATTTTTCACGCCCTTGCCCTTGACGCGAAACAAGGAATGCGATTGCGTGCCGGCGGGAATCTTGACCATCGCCTTGCCGTCGAGCGTCGGCACTTCGATCTCCGCGCCGAGCGTGGCCTGGACAAAACTCACCGGCACTTCGCAAAGCAGGTCGTCGCCGTCGCGCTGGAACATTTCGTGTTCCTTGATGTGCAGCACGACGTAAAGATCGCCGGGGGGTCCGCCGCGAAAACCGGCTTCGCCATTGCCGGACGAACGCAAGCGCGAACCGACGTCCACGCCCGCCGGAATTTTTAATTTTATTTTTGAACTGCGCTGATGTTTGCCGTTGCCGTGGCACGTCTTGCAGGGTTTTTCCAAAATACGGCCCGCGCCTTTGCAATGCGGGCACGTTTGCGCGATGCTGAAAATGCCGCGGGCGGTGAGGACTTGGCCGCGTCCGCCGCAGGTCGCGCAGGTTTTCAATTTTGAACCGGATTCCGCGCCGGACCCGTGGCAGGTTTCGCACTTGTCGAGCTTGGAGACGGAAATTTCTTTTTCGCAGCCGAGCGCGGCTTCTTCGAGCGTGATCTCCAGATCGAAGCGCAGATCGTCGCCGCGCTGCGGTTGTGCCGGATCGTTTTGCTGGCCGCCGCCGAAGATGTTTTCGAAAATGCTGCCGCCCGCCGCGCCGCCAAAGACTTCGCGGAAAATGTCGAACGGATCGTGAAAATCGCCGCCGCTGCCGCCGCCAAAACCGCGGCTGGCGCGCGCGCGCGGATCGAACGCGGCGTGGCCAAATTGATCGTAGGCGCTGCGTTTCTGCGGGTCGCTCAACGCTTCATAGGCTTCGCTGAGTTCCTTGAATTTTTCCTCCGCCGTGTGGTCGCCCGGATTTTTGTCCGGATGATGTTTCACCGCGAGCTTGCGGTAGGATTTTTTTATTTCCTCGAAGGTGACGGTGCGGGTGACTTCAAGGACTTCGTAATAATCGCGTTTGGCCATCTCAAGTATTTTCGATTTACGATTTTCGATTTACGATTTCAGGCTCACTGGCCTTAAATTCGCTTTTCAGAAATTTTATTTTTTTCATTTTGAATTTTCCGCAGGCTTTTTGGCGACCACGACCGTCGCAGGGCGCAGCAGACGTTCTTTCAATTTGTACCCTTTGCGCAATTGCTGGAGCACGTGGCCTTCGGGAACGTCGGATGATTCCTGCTCGGAAACGGCTTCGTGAAACGCGGGGTCGAACGGCTGGCCGGCGGCGTCCACTTCTTCGAGGCCGGTTTCGAGCAGGACGTTTTTGAACTGTTGATGGATCATCGCGACACCGGCCTGCAAGGACGCGAGCTTTTCGCCTTGCGCGGTCTGCGCGGCAGTGAGCGCCATCTCAAAATTGTCGAGGATGGGGATCAATTTCTGCAGCAGCGCGACGCTGGCGGATTGCGCGGCCTCGGTGCGTTCGCGAGCGGCGCGTTTTTTGAAATTTTCAAAGTCGGCGGTGGTGCGGAGCAGGCGTTCCCAATTTTCTTCAGCCTTGGCGGCGCGCGCCTGGAGCTCCTCGATTTGCGGCGGGGTGAGTTCGTCCGCCGCCGGTTCGGGCGCGGCGTTTTCCTGTGGGTCCGGCGTTTCTTTCTTCATGGGTTTTCTTGACGCAAAAAAATTCAAGGCGGCCAAATTAACGCATTTGACCCAAGTCAGCAACCCGGATATGGGCGAGGCCGGGAAATTTCAAGCGGTTGAAATTTCAAATCGTGGATTTGAACCGGATCAGTTGGACGAGACCAGGGTTTGGAATGCCGGCAGGTTGCGCAATGAATTCAAACGCGAGTCGGTGCGCGCCAGCAAGAGCAGATTGCTGGCGGCGGGATTGGTCGCGAGCCGTTTGGCGTTCATGTCCAGCGCGGTGTGGAGGTTCTGCAGGGCTTCCGGGGTTTTTCCCATAACGGCGTCGAGGGCGGCGAGGTCATAGCGCACTTCGGGCTGGGTCGGTTCGAGGGTGATGATTTTTTTGATCACGACTTCGAGTTCGGGCAGATTTCCGGACTGGGCGCAAATCTGGGCCATGGCGCTGGCGTCTTCGGGCCGGAGGTTCGGATTGGCCAGGGCCTGGTCGAACAAGCCGAGGGACTGTTTGAGCAGCGCGGCGGCGCGGTTGGTTTGCTGCATCTGGGAATAAATATGGCTTAATCCCAGAATATTTTGAAAATTGGTGGGATTATTTTGCGCCTCGATTTCCATCTGCTGCAGTTGGGATTCAAACTGCGCGCGTTGGCCGCCCTGGGTTTTGAATTCCCCCAGTTTCTGGATGAGATCGGTGATCTGGCCGTTGTAAGGATCGAGTTTCATGCAGGTTTGCGCGACGATCAGGGCGTCGTCCAGCCGGCCTAATTGCAGCAGGAAATTGACGTAACGATAAACGGCTTCCGGGCTGTAGGGGCAAAACGCGAAGGATTGCTTGAAGGCGAAATCCGTTTCGCGCACGAGCGAATTCATCTCCGCCTGCGTCTTGGGCCGGTATTCCGGCGGGCATTGCGGACTCGCGCGCCAGGCATAGACGCCGGCGATGGAACTGCGCAATTTGGAAAACGCCTTCTGCCCGTCGTCATCGCGGACGAACCGGCGGTCGCCGGTGAAACCTTCGAAGTTATTATGCAAATAAACCTTTTCCACGAAGTCGGAAATTTGCTGGACGGTCGTGTCGTAGGTCATCCAATTGCCGATGAGGCGTTCGGAATATTTGCTCCAGAACTCGTGATCTTTTTTATAAACTTCTTCCGGCAACGACGTCAACGGCTCGCGGTTGATCTTCATGATGATGCCGGAGGGCGTCTCGTAAGGATACATCCAGTCGAGCGGAAAACTTTCTTCGACGTAAAAATCGTTGGTCGGGTTGTGGTCGAAAATGACTTTGCATAGCAGCCCGTTGATTTCCATCACGGCCACCTGGCCGGAGACTTGCACGCGTCCGCTGGCGGGATCCACATGGACATCTTCGCCGGGTTTGAGCTGGCCCAGCTGCTGCCGCCGGGCCACGTCATCCGTGTAATCGTGAAAAGAATTTTGGGAATCGTCCGGCGAGGGCGTGTAAATTTCCACCGGCGGATAAACACCTTCCTTGCGGCGGCGATCCTCGATGCTTTTGCCGAGGCTTGTGAATGGCTTGTCCAGCACGTTATAGGACAATTCCGCCAGACTGCGGACGAAAGAACTGTTCTCGCCAAACGGAATGCCCAGAACGTAGCTCACAAATTCGCGGAAAAACGGCGGATCCTTTTGTGCGCTGCGAAAATATTGCGAACGGATGTAATCCAGATATGTGCCGTCGGCGAGCGCGTTTTGCGTGATGATATAAACGTCGCGCCGGTCGAATTTTTGATCCAGATACGGCTGCGTGTTGTGCGGAATAAAACTTTCGCAGAAAATCATGTAGGTCGGGCAAAAACGCCCGGGATCGGTGCCGCCAAAGAGAATCGCGTTGCGCGTCATTTCCGGATAAATGCCGAACGGCGGCGTGAACATGTCATGCCCGAACCAGTAGCCGAACCAGTGGTTGCGCTGTTCGCTTTTATACCAGTGCGTCATGCCGGAATAAACCGGCATGATGATGAACAGCCCCAAAAGAATCAGCAGCGGTCCGCGTTTGCGATAAGCCATCAACGCACCGATGAAAACGATCGGCATCGCCACCAGAATCAGATTGGCGAACACCGGCAGACCATATTGATCTTTTGCAAACGCCTGTTTGATCCAGTGCGGCAATTCGGAAAGGCTGACCGCGCCGCCGGGTCCAAAATAAAGTTTGCCGGTCGCATCCTTGAGACACGACAAAGCCAGAATCACCAGCACGATGCTTCCGAAAAATCCCCAGCGCCGGAACCGGTCGTAATGGACCGCCATATAGGCGGCCATCAACGTCAGTCCGTAACCGATCATGATGGCGAACAGTCCGTGCGACGCGGTGTAAAACACCTTGTTGAGGTCGGACGAAGAACGGTCGGGCGACACGTTCAGCAGAATTCCCAGCAGGACGGCGATGCACAGGTAGATGGAGGTCAAACCGATGATCCACGAGCGCTCCCGTTTGTGCATTTTGAGGATGAACAAAAACGGCAGCAGACCGATGAATATGAAAACCCAATTGAAAGATTCGGCGAGACCTTTGACAATATATCCCAATTGAAAAAGAAAACGGCCCGGGTCGTGGAAAATATCCGTGCCGTTGGCCGTCTCATACTGGCCGCGGCTCAACGCGTGGAAAAATCCCTCGACCGTGCGCGGATAACCCCATTGCATCGGCGGACACGTCATGCCCGCCAGCGGCTCGTAAAAATAAAAGCAGATGCCGATGACCCAAACCAATCCCATGAAGATCAAGGTCAGCCATTCGGTTGCGATGGACTTGGTCTTGATGGTCAACCAGCCGCCCGCCAGGATTGAACCGATGCCGACAAAATGAAACAGCTGGACCTCGATCGCACTCATGTTGTTGAGCGCGGGAATGGATTGGGAACTTTTTAAGAACAGGCAGATGATGTAAATCAGACTGTTGCCCAGAAAAAGATCGCGGCCCAGCCGGGGCTGAACCGTGGCGATCAAGACTTCAATGCCCATCGCGCTCAACAGCAATGTCTGGTGGATCGTCGCGCACAAGCCGTAGAAAAACATCGCGAGATAGAGATATCGTTTCTGGTGCGGCGCATAAATCCAGCGCATCAACATCAACAGCACCAGCAGCAGCCACGGCACGCCGAAGACGGAAATGCGGTTGATTACGACCGACTCGCTCCACATGAAAACGTCAAAGCCCATCAACGTTCCCGCGACAAATCCTGAAACCATGCAGATCGCCTTTTCCCACTGGTTGGAAAGGCCTTTCAATTCTTCAATGCCTTCGATCAACATGCTGCTGCCGCGCGAAACCATGAACGCGATGATGCCGCAACCCGCCGCCGCCGCGAACGATTCGCCCACTTCCACGCGCCACGCGACATTGCCGAACGGCAAAATCGCCGTCCAAAACCAGCTGTAAATCGCCCAGAACGGATAGCCCGGCGGATGCGGAATGCCCGCGTAAAATGAACCCGTGCAAAGTTCGCCGGAATCTTCCAGCGTCAATTCCGGCGCCAGCGTCCAAAGATAAACCGCCCAGATCACCGCGAACGTGATGCCCATCACGATCCAGTCAATCTTGCGGAACAGCGGCGGGACTTTTATCGGAACAGGTTTGACGACGACGGCAGCTTTGGCATTGGCCGGCGTTTTGGTGACACTGCTTTTTGCGTTATTCGGCTTCGGTTTTTCCATTTGCTTAATTCGTGGATGGCGTAAAACAGATACTAGACTTGAAACCACCGTGGTTTGTCCAATCAAAAGTAACGGCGGCAAGGTGGTTTTGCTCGTTTTGGGAGCCGGACGCATACGCCGCGCAGCTTTGATTGCTCATGATCAGCGTCGTTTCCAGTTTGCGATCCATGGAATCCGCTGAAAAATCATTGCCGCGATTTATCGCCAGAAACGTCAGCAACAAACAGGCCGTCGCCGGCGCCAGGCCGCCCCAAAACCACGTCGCCATCGGCGCGCGCGGCGGCGCGTAAAATATCTTTTGCTTAAGCCCCGCCGCCGGCGGGCGCGGCTGCCAGGAACTCAATTGTGTTTCGGGTAAATTCGTCTCTTTCATAAACGTCGCCTTTCAACCGGGATTTTATTTTTTGCAAACCATAACGGTAGCGCCCCGCAATCGTGTTCGCGGAAACGGCCAGCAACTCCGCGATCTCCTCGAACGTGTAACGATGCCAGATTTTCAGCACGATGACCTCGCGCTGTTCCACCGGCAGTTCGGCCAGGCAACGCATCGCCGCGCGCTCGGCGGGACTTTCCGCTGAGGATTTTTCAAACCAGCGCTGCGCCTCCAGTTCGCGCGTCAGCCGCCGCCACAGCGAGCGGCGATGATTCAGCGCGTGATTCCGGAAACTGCGCACGCAATAATGTTCCGGTTCCAGCGGCGGCAGCGGTTTTTGCACGAGCGCCAGAAAAGTTTCCTGCAAAACGTCCTCCGCCTCGCCATGGCTCAAGCCGAGCGCGCGACCGTAAAGAATCAACTGCGCCGCCTTCGCATCGTAAAGCGCTTCGCACCAGTCAAATTGTCCGTTTCCGTTCACAGCTTCAATACATAGACACCACGAGGGCGAAATTTGTATAATTTTTTTTCGGATTATCAGAACAGATTGTTTGCCATTTGGATCTTCCTCAAAAAAAGGGCCGGGACAAATTTCTTTGTCCCGGCTTGATGCCTGAATTCCATGGTGCCCCCGTCCCGAAGGACTCAAGTGCACATGATGGGCTGCGACCCGCCCCATTGGCTGTAACCCGTGCTGCCGCCAACGGCCCGCACCTGCACGCTATAGAACGTGCCGGGCGTGAGATTATCAATCTCGATGCGACGAGCCTGGATGGAGATGCCCGCCGGCGTCCAGCTTCCGGTGCCGCTCTTATACTGCACCTCATACGAGCGGGCGTTGACCACCGCTTGCACGTTCAGCACCAGCTTGGTGGTGAGACTGTTGTCAATATACAGCACCACGGGTGTGTCGAGCGGCGCCTGCGCGCGGTTGGTGCTCACGGGCTGGAAGCCCGATGAGATCAACAGCGCGAGGTCCTGCGAGGCCACGCTTTGCACGTAAGCCGCCGTCTGGCGCAACGACGTGACGAGCACGCCGAAGGCGATGTTTTTGGCGGCGGTCGCCAGCGTGCCGCCTTGCGCCCGAGCCGCAAGTTTGGCCAGGTAATCCGTCTTCTGCGCGGTGATCGTTGTCAACGACACTGGCAGAGCCGGGAAACCCGCATTGCCCGTGAGGGCAAT
The DNA here is from genome assembly GCA_964249225.1 of uncultured Verrucomicrobiota bacterium. Taxonomy (GTDB): domain Bacteria; phylum Verrucomicrobiota; class Verrucomicrobiia; order Limisphaerales; family UBA11358; genus UBA11358. The sequence continues at coordinate 7,214 of CAXUBD010000146.1, forward strand.
GATGATGGTGTCCGTGTAATCGGCGATCGCCGTGTAGGGCAATTGCACGAAGGCATAGCTAACTTTGTAATTTTTAGTCATACAAAATTTACCTTTCAATTGGTTATTCGACCGCTTCTAAAAATAGCGTTGCTCGCGCGCCGGAGACATAACTCTGGCGCCAACGTCTATTCTCCGAAGATATGCATAATCGACGACCGACTTAACCTATTCGGTGTCCGACCTTACCCCGTCAGTGTCTGAGTTAACCCCTTCCGTGACTGAATTAACTAAGTCAGTGACCGACTTAACTAAGTCAGCGGCGGATAAAATCGAATCCCTGGCAAAAGATTGAACACGGCTGGCTGAATTTTGGACACCCGCCAACGACCACGGTAGGGCGCGGTTCCCCTCTCCGCATCGGATGGGGAAAGGGGTTAGGGG
>CAXUBD010000147.1:0-2702 GCA_964249225.1 uncultured Verrucomicrobiota bacterium
CTTCACGCCCGTTATAGCCTTCGTGAATCATTTCCATCCGGGGCGCGAGCGTTTTCCAACCCAGCAACGCGCCGCCGCCCACCACGCCGGCCAGCAAGACAAGTACTGAAACTTTCGCCGTCCAGCGCCTCTGCCATTGTGCCATCAATAAAATCCCGGCCGCCATGACCAGGCTGCCCGCCAGCACGATGGCCCCGCCGCGACTCGAAGTGACCAGCGGACAAATAGCCATGATCAAAACGCACGGCAACAGGACGGCCATGCGGCCTTGACGCGACGAACCTTCCGCCGCCTTGCGCCGGCGCAATGAACTAGCACCCGCCCACCAGAATCCCAGCACCGCCGGCCAGAGCAGGTTGAAATACTGCGCGGCATTCGCGCGATAGGCATAAGGGCCGAATTGTTCCGATGAATTTGTGTGGCGCGGCAACACCAGCCAGAGCAATTTATTTCCGCCTTCTGCGTGTTGCATCAGCCCTTGGAACGCCAGCACCGTTCCGTTGATGGCCAGGATCCAGAACAGGCGGCGCAAGCGGACGGGCAGCCGGCTGCCGGACGCATGGTCTATGAAGGTAGGGACAGCGCGCTGCGCTGTCCGGACGCCGCAGCGCGGCGTCCCTACCGTTGAACATGATTCCCTACCTTCCTGCGCAAAACGCGCCGCTTCTTTGGGCGACAGCGTCAGCAGCCAGTCGCGCAACGCCCAGAATAATCCGGCCAGACCCGCATATTCCCAGAATGCCGCCCAACTGCTGTCCCGGTCATAACTGTGCGGCAGCCACATGACGGCGTCGCGATATTCAAAGCGCCATTGGTCGGGTTCATAGATCGCGCGCGCGTTCACCGCGCTGACGAGGCAATACAGTAAAATGCAAATCGTTCCGGCACCAAGCAGCCACGTGAAACGTCGTTCCGTTTTGAGCCGGCGACCCGACTCGCGGCTGTCCTTGCCATTCGCCGCCATGGACAAATTTGTCCAGCGCAGCGGTTGATGGTCGCCGGCCCGGATGAAAGATTTGCCCAGCCAAAGCAAACCTAACGCCAGCCCCACGCCGTTCATGATCTGGATTGACCACGGCTGCGTGGTGCCAAACGCCCACGGACCGAACAGGATGGCAAAAAAGATCAGGCCTTCCGTCATCCCATCCAAGGTCCGGTAAAGCTGGCGCTGATGTCTTTGGGAGATCATTGATAGTTTGGTGGGGCGAGGCTCCTGACAAGCCGGGACAACGGGAAAAGATTCTTCAAACAAAGGCTCGCGAGGACACTCGCCCCACCAGATGCAATATCCTTCGGATGCCGGGCATTCGTCAGGAAAAATCTTCCGGTGCCTTGGTTGCCCAATCCTTGAGCGAAGCGCGGAAGTCGTAACGAAACTTGAATCCAAGGTCTTGCAACATCTGCGGCACGATATGCGTAGATGTGGCAACTTTGCGCACGCGCGCGGGATGAACCGGACTGCGCCCGGCGGTCAAAACCTGTGTCACGGCGGCGGCCATTTGCAGCAACGGCAGCGGCGCGGTGAACGTCGGGATTTTTTTGCCGAGTTGTTCCTGAACGATTTGCACCAACGTTCCGAGCGGTTCCGTTTCCCGTTCGACATAATTATAGGTCAACTGGCTTTCCGGCCTCGCCATCACAAATTCAAAACTGTCCAGCAGGCCTTCGATGTAAGCGTAACTTTTGCGAAGCTGTTTGCTGCCGGGAAAAACGAAGACGCCCTTTTTGACGGCGCGGATCATCCGCAGAATGTTGCCGGGATCGCCGGGGCCATAAACCACGCCGGGCCGGCAGACCAGCAACCGCCGTTCCTGCCCCGCTTGACGCCAGCCTTCCTGGATAAGTTCCGCCGCCAGTTTGCTGATGCCATAGGGACTGACCGGATACAACGGCGACGTTTCGGCGGTCGCGCCGTTGGTCGGTCCATAAACCGCGATGCTGCTGGTGAACAAAATATTTTTGCAGCCGGTCTGTTCGGCGAACGCGCAGACATTTCTCGCGCCGGGCAGGTTCGTGTCAAAATATTCTTCCCGCGCATGGCCCGGCTCGCGGTGAACGGCGGAGAAATTAAAAATCCAGTCGGGCCGGGCGTTCGTCAGTTGCGGTTCAATAGGTTTGCGGACATCGCACAGGACGAACTCAACGCCATCCGGCAGCGTAACCATAGGCGGACGCAAGTCCGCCAGCACAATTCGCGCGAACTGTTTTTTTTCGGCCAGACGAATCGCCCAGCGATAGCCGACGTAACCCGCACCGCCAAAGATGACACAGGAATTCATTGAAAAATAAAATCTGTAACTCTGAAATACTAAAATGCTGAAATAATTTTCGCGTTTCGATGTTTTAGCGTTTTAGCTTTTTGTGTTGCCGGCATTTCTCCTCATTTCTTTTGCAACCGTTCCAAGTCAGCAGTGAATCGCGGCAATACTTTGTCAAAGGCAAACTGTTCTACATATTTACGACCATTGCTGCCATACTGTTCAAGTTCAGTTCGATTGGCCGCAAAAGACTGTAAAACTTGCGCGAGATTTTTTGCGTCACCCGGCTGGATGCACTTTCCAAAACCACCTTCCGCCATCGCCAGCCGCAAGGCGCTCGTGTCATCGGCCACGCCGATCACTGGACGGGCCAGCGCCAGCACCGACAATAATTTGCTGGGCAAAAAAGCCGCGCCCGCGCCCGCCTGCTGGGTGACCAAGCAC
>CAXUBD010000147.1:2712-6690 GCA_964249225.1 uncultured Verrucomicrobiota bacterium
GATTGAGGATCGCCACCGGTAACGTGATCATATCCGCGTCCGCCAGCATTTCCTGATATTCCTTGTCTGGCTGCAAGGGCAGCAACGTCATGTTTTGAAGTTTTTCCTGCTGGATGGCGGCCTCGAGTTTCGGGCGGATGGCGCCGTCGCCGCAGATCACAATCCGCACCGCAGTTCCAATCAATTGCCTGGCCGCTTCCACCAGAATATCCAAGCCTTGCTTGACGCCAAGATTGCCGGAGTAGATCGCCAGAAATTCATCCGGCTTGAATCCGTGCCGCGCGCGGAAATTCCCGCGCGCCGGCAGATTATTTTGGGCCGGCAACGTGACGCCATTGGGAAAATAAATCTGGCGCGCCGCGGGAACGCCTTTACGGGTGAAGGCGTCGAGCATTCCCTGGCTGATGCCCGAAACGGCGGCGGCATGGCGATAAGCCAGCGCTTCCAAACGATAAAGCAGACGCGTAAAGGCGCTCGGCTTCAACATTCCCAATCCGAGCGCCGCATCGGGTTGCAAATCCTGCACATGAAAAACGTATGGCCGCGACCGGATCATCTGCAGCACGCGTACCGCCAGTCCCAGCAAAAGCGGCGGCGATACCACCACATAAATGTCAGGCCGCGGCAATGTCAGCAGCCGCAGAAAAGTTGTGGTGATGAAGGTTGCCTCATGGAAAATTCGCTTCAACGTCGTCACCCGTTGCGGTACATAGTGCCAGCAACGAAACACGTTCACGCCATTGATGACATCCGTGCGAAAGAGTTTGCCCCGGTCAGCCGCCGATTTTTTCCAGACCGGATAATACGAAAACGTGGTGACCATGCGAACTTCATGTCCGGTCTGCTGCAAATGCTCGCACAATGCGCGGTTATAAGGCGCGATGCCGGTCAATTCCGGCGCGTAGTTGATCCCCCAAACAATGACGTTCATATTTTTCCAAACAAATTAGAAAATTTTAAAGCAGAAAGTAGAAAGCAGAAATTCCAGTGATTAAATTGGAAATTGGGAAAGTAGAAAACAGAAATAAGACAGGTCAAAAATCAAAGCGCAAAATTTCAAAAGCAAAAAACAGAAATAACAATAATTCAACTTTCTCGTCTGGATATTTTTGATTTAAGCTTTCGGCTTCGAACTCATTGAGTTTTGCTTTCTGTTTTCCCAATTTCTGATTTTGCATTTGGGCTGCCTGTTTTCTTAATTTCTACTTTTTATTTTTTGCCATCAGTTCGCGCGTTTTCAAGACGATGAAGTATTCGTAAATGGCCTGCAATGTGGCATAGGTCAGGCCCGCACTGCCGTCTAGAAATGAGCGCCGCCAGAGAACCATGTAAAGCCATTTGATCAAAGGCCGGACCGGGAATTTGTAGAAAAGACCTTTTTGGTGATAACGGCGTTCGACGGGATCCCGGGAAAACAATGCCTTTGAGCATTGAAAGGCCGCCACGCCTTCATGTTCCTCGATCCATCTTGCCGCCTCCATGGAAGAATAACGGTTGTGCCGGTCAAGCCAGTGTGACATCCCCTTGGAAAATGTCCGTTCACCCGCAGGACTTCGTTGATTTCCCGTTCATAGCGGGCGCATTCCGGTCGGACCAACCGGATATACCATGGGCTTATCTGGGCATGTTTCAGCCATTTCCCGAACAAATAGTCCCGCCGCCGAATGCGAAATCCTGCCATATCAGTTGCGGCCTTCTGGACTGCATTCAACATCTCCTCTGCCAGGGGCTTTGTTATTCTTTCATCCGCATCCAGGACAAGCACCCAGGGATAGCGAAAGCTACAGGAGGTGATCGCGGCGTTCTTTTGCGAAGCATGGCCGTCAAATCTCCGTTGCATAACGATTGCCCCGGCGTTCCGCGCTATCTCGATCGTTCGATCTGTGCTGTAGGAATCAAAGACGTGAATATCATCAGACCAAGCCACTGAATCGAGGCAAGCCTTGATGTCGGTTTCCTCGTTTAGCGTCAAAACAAGAACTGAAATCATAAGACAAATCAGCAGGCTGGTGGACTTCTATGCGGCGGTAAGGGCTGGGCTAATATCCGCCTCTTGATAAGTTTTGCTGGGTTGCCTGCGACGATTGACCATGGCACGACATTTTTGATCACAACCGCGCGTGCGCCAACAATCGCGCCCTGGCCGACCGTTACGCCCGGCCCGACAAAGGCGTCGGCACAAATCCATGCCTGATCGTGAATGACAATCGGCGGCTTGAGCAATGGCAAATCCGGTTGCGTGTAATCGTGCGTGCCGGCGCAAAGTTGCGCGCGATGCGAGACGGTGACTTTTTCACCAAGTGTGACCAGGCCGAGATTGTAAATGAACGCTTCCTCACCCATCGCGCTCCAATCGCCGACGGTCAGGTTCCATGGAAAATAAATCCGGGTGGAAGGATAGGTGTTGACGTGCGCCCCAATTTTCGCGCCAAAGCAGCGCAACACAAACCGTCGCCAGCCAAAGCAGGGGCGCGGGCTGAATCGAAAAAGCAAACGCCCGAATCCCCATAAAATCCGGCGTAACAATTCAGTTCGCGAATATTTTCGCGCCCGGCGATTGGCGGCAATGTCCAATGCTGGAGGATTCATTGGCAATTAAATATTTTCACTACGGATTTTGCTACCATTTCCAGTAATTTTTTCTGCCGCGCGAGTGTGCCTTGTCAAATCTTCAATGATGGCCAGCACGTGCTGCCCGGCGAGAACGATGTCAAATCGATTTTGATAGCTGGCTTTGGCCGCCCGTTTCCTCACCGCTTTTTCTTCCGGCAAAAGGCTTTTCCATTTCCGGAAAAGCTGTTCCGATCCTTCGACCGTGTCCGCATCAACCAGTCCCGCCTTGTCCTCCTCGATTTCCCGCCAGATGTTGACTTGGTTCGAAATCAATACCGGGGTTCCGAACGCCAACGCTTCCACTACGGCAATACCAAAATTTTCCTGATGGCTGGTCAGCACAAGCGCCTCGGCATTGTATAATGCGCCCCACTTGGCATCGCCCGTCACCATGCCGGGCCAGAGGACGGAATTCGGAGGGCAGAGAGCAGCGGCCAGTTTTCGCATTTGCTGGCCGTAAAAAGTCTCCAGACCGGGGCCGGCGATTATTAGGAGAGGAGGTGACGAGTCGTCGGCCAGAGGTCGGAGGTCAGAGATCGGAGGGCGGGGACTGACTTCTGACTTCTGGTTTCCGAAATCTTTCTTTCCATGATAAACGCTGGCATAGGCTTCTATGAGGAGGTCCACGCCTTTTTTGGGATGGATGCGCCCCAAAAAAAGAAAATATGGCCGGCCTTTCGCCTCGGGGCATTTTTGCAAAAACGCTGCATCCATTCCGGCATGATATTCCGGCGGTTGAGCGACGCCATAACCTACGTTGATTTCGCGTTGGGGTTGATACGGTCTAAAAGTTTGACGGGCCAGCCGCATTTCCTCGGCGCAGGTGAAAAAAATCCCCGCCGCATTGCGGATGACATTTTTCTCAACCAGTTTCCAATAGAACCAATTGCGGATGGCTTTCATACGGCGTTCGGGCGCGCGTTGAAACCATGGGTCCAGCATCCCGTGCGGAAACACAAAATAAGGCGGCATCTTGGCGCGTTGGCTCGCCTGCGACAACGCATAGCCCGGATATTGCCAGAGGCCATTCAGAATGACCGCATCAAAGCGGCGAAGATTTTTATCCAGCCAGGGTCGCAGCGCCGGATGATAACTCCATGACCCGTGACCTTTGCCCAAAGCATGGACGCACAGGTTTTTTTCGGACAGATAGGCGGAACGCGGATCATCCAGGCAGACGACCTCCGCCGAATGTCCCTGGTCAAAGGCGCGCGGTGCCAGGTCGCGAACGCCTTGACACGGGCCGCCGCTACGCGGATCCATGCTGGAGATGACGTGAAGAAAGTTCATTACTAAAAGCAAAAGTTAATTTTGAAAGCAGAAAGCGGAAATCAACAAGCCCAAAGCAGAAAGGTGAAATAAATT
>CAXUBD010000147.1:6700-7543 GCA_964249225.1 uncultured Verrucomicrobiota bacterium
AATTTCTGTTTTCCGATTTTTCAATTTCAATTTTTTGGTCTTTCGTCAGCCACACGGCCAATCTTACTGCTGAAAATTGCAAAGACGCAGAAAAAGTTTCTCCTTCTCCTTGGGGAGAAGGCCAGGATGAGGGAGGTCTAGCATACAAATGATCGGCTCGTCGGGAGCCTCGCCCCACCAATTGGCCATGTTTGATTTTACATCCGCCCTCACCTTTGTCCTCTCCCCCAGGAGAGGATATACATTATGTCCGCCCTCACCTTGTCCCCTCCTTCGAGGAGAGGAGATGCTTCGGCGGGATAGATTGTCTCTTTATTTGACTCTTGTCTTTACCCGCCTGTCTAAAATCAAGATACCTCGGCGAATGCGGGGTCGTTTCCCAATATTAAGGAGCGCTTTCCTAATATCACGGAAAGGCTTCCCAATATTGGGAAGAGCTTCCTTAATATTAGGAAATGGTTTCCTAATATTGGGAAACTATTTCTTAATATTGGGAAATGGTTTTAGAGCCTTTCACCATCGTTTGCCAAGGTTGGCGGTTGTCCAAAAAACTGTCACGAATGGCAGCCAATGTCCAAAATTTATTTCCCAAGGTTAGGAAATGTCTGCCCAATATCTTGAAATCATTTCCCAATATTAAAAAATGCCTTCCCAATATTCTCCAGCCTATTTTGAATATAAGTAAGCGCCTTCATAATATTAGGAAATGGTCGCAAGCTTCTAGTTTGTTGAAAAAAAATGATGTCCTTAAAAATTTTCCGGCTCGTCCGGTCATAAAATCAGTTGGCACGGTGGTTGCTAAATCGGGGCTGTCCATAAACAGTAACAACCAATAAAAAAATA
>CAXUBD010000148.1:0-7524 GCA_964249225.1 uncultured Verrucomicrobiota bacterium
TTTAACGTCTCAAACACGACGGCCTTGCCCGTCAGGTCAATCCGCCCCGCCGTCAAGTTCAACGCCTCTGAAATCCGGCAACCCGAGTAAAACAACGTCAAGCAGAACGCCCGCCGCAGGGTGTCCGGCTCATCCTTGACAACCTGCAAATAAGCCCGCCGTTCAAGGCGATTCAGATACTTCCGGTTGCCCTGCCGGTCAAACATCGCCGCCCCCATTGCGCCGCGTGAACCAGAATGCGGGATTCTGGTTCACCAAAAACAAAAAAACATCAATACCAACTAACAATGAAAATCCAAAAAATCATCGGTGAAAACGGACAGATGCCGCAACTCTGTGGCCGGGGTTCCTGCCCGGCTGCCATCCTTGCCGACAACGGCGATGTGTTCGTGCAAGGCTACATTCCAGCTCCTGCCGAGGGCGCAGTGCTGACCGCACCCACGGGCGAAAACTTCGTGCGGATGTCCCGCGCCACGTTTGAAAAAATTGCGCGTCAGGTCTTGGCCTCCTGATTTTAAGATGGCCTTACGGATTCACCGGAGCCGCCGCTGGCGGTGGCTCCAATTCCAAAATCTCGCCCACGCGCTCCTGAAACGAGGTGGGATAAAACGAGCCGTATTGCTGCCAATGGCGCTGCATGTTCTTCATGCCGATAAAATCTATCAAATTGCGGTGCAATTCGTCTTGCAGCTCAATCTTGAAAACGGAGCGTTGCAGGAACGTATGGCTCAATGACAACTGATTCAGCCAGAGTTGCAGGTAACGCTTTTCCAAAAGCGCGTCCGCGATTTTTTTGTCCTCCAGCACTTCCAAAAGCTGCGGGTGGGAAAATCCAAGGCTCAATAATTCACGATTGATGTCATACAGCTTGACCATTGATTCGGTTTCACGCTGCCGGTTGGCGTCGCGCAGTTGCACCGCGACAAACATCAGTCCCACAAACGAAATGCTGGACGAAATCAACGCAATCCAATGATCAAACGACATACTGCATCCCCGCTGGCTGATTCTTCGGTCATACAAGGCACGAAGCCGGATGGCAAGCGGTTGGTAAAAAGGGCGGGCGTTTGCCCGCCCTTAAACCGGCTAGTCGTTCTTTTCGGAAACAATGCGGAGCGTGATGCGTCCGTCCAGCGGCAGGGTTTCGATCTGGATGTTGAATCCCTTGCCGTCACCGTGCGGCCATGCCGCGCCGATGCGCGTCCAGAAGCCCTTGTCGTTTTTGCCGTCGCGCACTTGGTAGGCAATATGGCTCGGCGATTTGGTCGCGGGGGTTTTGCTGTCAGTCATGGAAAAGTCTCCGTTTTAAGTTTGTCGGGCTGCGCCAATCGCGGCCTGATGGCACAAGATGAGAAGTCCCTTCTAGCGCGGGCGAAGCGAAACGGGCAAGTCGGAAGATTGGGGGCAACCTCTAGGGGGAGCCGATTTTCCGATTGCGCGGACGCGCGGGGACTTCAATGTGCCAATCATAAAGGCCGCATGGCGTGGCGGGTGAACATGGAGACAATGGGACTAAATGACGGCCAAGCCAGCCAAACCATAAACCCGCCAAAACTATTTTGTAAATACAATGGCAAGAAATGTTGCCGAAACGTCGCACGAATAATCTTGGCAAGCACGTGTAAAAGGCGGGAAAATAAACTTGTGCAAACGGGATTTCAGAAGCGGTCAAGGCGGCTCACTTCGACGCCTTGCGCTCGGCCTCCGTCTCGGCGATCAATTTCGCAAAGGGGATTTCCAACGCTTCTGCCAGCGCATTGGCGGTGTCCAGACTTGGATTGCTCATACCCCGCTCAATCATGCCGACATAGGTTTGATGCAGCCCGGCCTTCTGCGCGAGGGCTTGCTTGCTCAAATTCTTTGCCTCCCGCTGCCTTTGCAACACCAAGGCAAAGGCGTCGGAAAAGTCAATTCGGCGGCGACGCATCCCGTCACGCTGCAATATGCGGGGGCATCATTCGGATAAGATTATATTCTTGCGACGCGCAGTCCGGGCGATACGCTGGTTTTGAGCACCAATAAATCAAAAACGTAGAAAGGAAAAATGAAACCAATAAAAAATAAAATCCTCGCGATAATTCTGCCTTTAATTTTTGTGCTACACGGGCAAGCGCAAACTAACATCATCATCAAAGCCCCGTTTGTGGCCGATGACCATACGATGAAAATCAGTTGGAACGCGCAAACAGGCGCGGTGTATCAAGTCGAATCAGCCGACTCTCTCACTGGTGCTGGGGATCAAGGGTTGCAATGGGTTATTCGCGAATCCGATTGCGCCTCAAAAGGAACAAACGCTGAATGGATGGATGTCGGAAGCCCGCAATGGATTCCGCGAATTTTGCCGACGCGCTACCAGCCGATGCGTTTTTACCGTGTCGCACAAGTCAAGCAAGCGACACTGACTCCGCCGCCTTCGGTTACACTGCAACTTGACCAGAGCAATTTGGTCAGCGGATTTTTTAACGCGACGGCGAGCGTCACCTACGCCGACACGAATCAGCAAATGTCATCGCTCAAGATTTTTGTGGACGGACAAGAAATTGATTCTGCTGCGGATGACACGCTTTCAGCCACAATCAATTCTTGTGAATGGCCGATTGGTAAGCATGAAATTTATGCGGTGGTCACGACGGTGGACGCTGGAGAAACCTTGCCGGACAGTGACGATCAAACGGAAACCAATGCTGCCAAGTTTGCCATCTGTGTTTCTGCTTCGCAGTTCGTGACGTTCTCAAATTACATTTCTGAATTTTTTGTTTCCACCCCGTTTTTCGACCCCGCGCAAGGACAGACTCAAGAGGTTATGGCTGTTTTTCCAGAAGATACCTGCTGGAATTGTTATGTGCTGGACTACAATTACAATCCAGTTCGCGAATTCAGCGGGCAATCTTCATCGCTTGATGTCACTTGGGACGGCACAGACAGCAGCGGTAATCCGACGTATTACGGATTTTACGATTATTATATTGAAGCGCGTCCTATGCGCTTTGGTTGCCCGCCCGGTTCGAGTTCGATGAGTTCCGCGAGAGTGTCATCGGCAAGAAGCACGAGCAGCGCAACTATTTCGCCATCGTCACAACAACTGCCCGCGAGGATTCAGTTTAACGAACTTGGCGGTATTCAGGAAATCATAAGCAATCCCGCCTTGTTCGCCGAGAAAACGACCTTGCGTTCTTCCGTAGCTTCTTCGGTTCCTGACGAGCGGGTTATTACATACGTCGGGACAACCGAATTCATAAACGGCGTTCCGGCGTATCTTTATCCGCCAGAGCCTGACGAATCATCACTCTCGGCGAGAGCGTCGCGTTCTGCTTCGCGGGCGGGTGCAACGCCGATGGATGCAGGTTCGGGCGGTTCGACTTTTGACGATGGCGTTTACACGACGGATTTCCCCAACCGTGTTCCGGGCAATTTGTTCAAAGGTTTCGCAGGTGTCGTCGGCCTTGGTTCACAAGGCCATCATCCGCACAGTCCAAGTTTTCCATTGCCTCCGGGCGGTGTGATTTCATTGAGTCATCCACCTTACGGCGCGTTGCACAATGCGACCGTCATCGCCGACGGCTTTTCAAAGCAAATGGTGAAATATGGTTGGCGCACGGGTTTCAATTTGAAAGATGACAACCTCAATTCGACCAATCTCTTTCCCGCTCTCGGTGCGGGGTCGGGCGACGGAACGTTTGCCAAGTATTGCCATTTTGGTTTGCTCGTCGGACACATGACAGCAACGTCCTACACCGATCCTGATTATTACGTCACGCATTCGTTTTTCCCTGTCTACAACACCGTGCAGCCCGGACGTTATCAGTGGATTCCACTGCCCGGAATGGATTTTGGAAAAAACGACGGCTCTTCACCGCTCAAGTGGATGGGTCTTTATGGCTGTAACAGCTTGCGCTATGAAGATGCTGACGATATGTGGACGCATTTTGAATTGCCGATGCCGCCAAACTTGCGACTCTTGCTCGGTTCGGAAGAAGGTGTTTTTATCCATCCTTCTTTTGGTCCGCGCTTTGCCGATGATTTGAACAATTCAATGTCCATCGTGGACGCATGGTGTGAGGCGGCTGGCTATGCCGACACACAAACGGCAAAGTCTTTGAGATACAGATTCACGATGGGAACACGCCACATGTCTTACGCGTATCGGGACGACTCGCAAGGCGGAAGCTGGCGCACGATTTCAGATTCAATCTGGAATTGGGGCAGCGACATTAGCACTGACTGGTATGACATCAATTATACAACTCGGCAGGTTTATCCCTAGTCGCAGACATTTCAAGGGATTGATTGGTTTGTCCATTCTGCTTCCGGCATTGATTTGCCAGGGGCAGATGGACAATCTTCAAATGGATTTCGCTTCACATTTGAGCCTTTCAACGAATGTAGAAGTGATCAATAAGATTCCCAAGTCGCACTTAAAACGACTACCCGAATCGCTACCGGTGTTTCGCTACTCCGGCAAGCCGCGAATGTTTTCAACGAACGGTTTGCAAGTATTGTTAGACCAGTCAGCGTTCGCCGAAACGAACCTTACAGACTTGTTGCAAGGCACAAACTGGAACTCGCTTGAAAGCGGCGTTTATCTCAAAGGCGGGAAAAATCCGCCTGATACTTTTTCCATCAATCCGTTGCGTGGCGATGTCCATGTCGAAAATATCGAGCGCAAAACCATCATTCCTCAATCGGACACCATTCCAACCGCTAACGAAATTCGGAGACGCCTGTTAAAGCTGACTGAAATGCTCGGCATCAAAACGAACGAAATGGAGTTGTCGAACGGCGTTGTCAAAGTCACCATTGGCGATTCCGAAACTTCCGCATGGAGCGGAGTCGGCATGAAGCGAGTTCACTTTATTAGTGAACGAGGGGCTTCAATACCGCGTGGCGTCAAAGGCTATTCCAGTTGGCTTTTTGACGACAAAATTATCTTGGAATATGGCGTTGATGATCACCTGCTGAAATTCTCAATTCACTGGCCGGACATTGAGCCAGTCCGAACCAATCACCTGTTCACGGTCGGTGAAATGATTGGTAAAATAAAAACTAACCAAGCGTTGACTGATGCAACTGACATCGAAGGTCAAGACGTGACGCGAATCACGCTGAAGGAAATCGAAATCCAATACTACAACCGTCAGCCCGTCGGCTTTCGCGGAATTACACCAATCAAAACGGACATTTATCCCGTCGCGGCAATTCTGGCGACCTTCAAAACAAAAGATGGGCAAACTCAAGATGCCGGAATTTACTTCCCGATCTTGAAATCGCAATGAACAAGGGCGCCTCGCCCTAACTTTCCGAAGCCAGATTATCCGGCGCGGGTTTGCGTTGTTTTGCGCGTCTGACTTCGACCTGTTTGGCGATGTCCGGCGCAAGGCCGGTGGGGATGCCCGCCGTTTCCTCAAGGGTGCGCTGTTCCTCCGTTACGCCGCCTGTAAAAAATTCGACGGTTTCACCTTGCACCTCGGCGGCAAACAAACCGTCCAGCGTGTCCAAGTCACGGTTCAACTGTTTCTCGTAAAGGTCTTGCTCGAAAACGTAGAGAAAAAACGCGCTGAACATGATCCACACGCCAAGGCCGTGCGACAGCAACAGGCCGATGAGCAAGCCGACGACGGCGACGGCGGCGGGGTCAATAAAACGGTTCACGCGGCGATGGGATTTGAGGACGGGCGGGAGCGGCAAACTTTCGAGGTAGGAGATGCCGGGGCTGCACGTGTGCCAGCGTTCGCCGCGACAGAGTTCGCACCAACGCTGCCAGTGTTGCCAGAGGCCAAGGCCGAGCATGGCGAGGGCGTAGGCCGCCATGAAAATTCCGTGCGGGGCGGTAAATTGCGGGAACATCGAAGCCACCAGCAGCATGATGATGGTCAGCACGATCAACCATGTCGGTTTCATCATACGGAAGCCGATGCGACGGCGGATGAACACCATGACGGTGATGGCCGGAAACAATGACAGGGTGCGGATGAGGTCAATCCTGTCCCACCACGTCATGTCCTCGAATTTTTGATTTGGATTTTGCATGGTTTTTATTTTTGGTTGAACGTGATGATTTTGTAGGGCAACGGTTCGCCCTGCGCGGATGGGAAGCGATGCCCGCCGTTATAGACGACGGCCTCGACTTGAAAATTGTGGTGGTCGCCGCCGCGTTTGAGCATGGTGAAACGCGCTGGCTCGACAAAATAACGGCGTTGCTCGCTGCGCGTGACACCGGATGAGGAGCTTGAATTTTCCGCGCTGGACTGCCCGACATTCGTGCTGTTCACGTTAAGCCAGCGTTCGCCAAGCAACTTTGCCGCCCACTCGTTTGTCTCGCCGGAATTTTGACAAAAGAATTTTGCCTGTAAATTTCCGAGCAATGAATCCACCGAATCATTGTTGCCCAAAACGCGGCGGTAGCTCTCGCGGTTCTGCGTGAGATACACGGTGCAACCGCCCGCCGAGCGGGCGACGGCCTGAAACTCGGCGTCAAAGTCGGTGACGAAATTATGGGCTTCATCTGCCCACAAAAAAACCGGACGCAAATAAGTGTCCGGTTGGGTAGGCGGCGTCCGTCGCAAGACGGCGACTTGAAAGCAGTATTTCCATGCGAGGCTGGCAACCTTGCCCGCGAGCCGGAAATCCTGCACGGGAAAATCCACAATGATAATCTTCCCGCCAAACGCATCTTCGGGTTTGACGTTCGTGTCCGTGGAAAAGAGCTTCCGCAAAGGCCGCGTGATGAGCGGCCTGACCAGCATCGAAAACGACAGGGTGATGATGCTGCGGGTTTTCTCGGACAGGACGGGATATTCGAGCAGCCAGTAATTGCGGCACTCTTCAAAATCCGCCCGCACGTCGGGGGACGCCTTGGCCGTGGCCTTTTCCGCCTCGGCCAAAATTTGGGCGCAATGGCTGGATTCCAGCCATTTTTCATCGGTGACTTGGGCAAGGCTTTGGGGCGCGGACGTGACGATGGAACGCATGAGCGGCAGGGACACTTGCAAACCGGCGAACACGGGCAGGTCAACAAGGTTGGTATTCATGTGATGCAACGCATCCTCCCAAAACTTGTTGCTGCCCCCGCCGCTGTCATCCTTGCCCGCAGAGCGGGCAATCGCCCCGGCGATTTCATCGAGGATGCTGACGATGTTGATCGTCAGCCCGCCGGACGCCTCCGGGCGGCTGGCCTCCCAATCGAGGAAATTGAACCGCCATTTGCCGGTTGAATCCACGATGATCAAATCCTCGGCGCGGTCGCAATCCGCCGCCCATTTCTGCCACTGCCGGCGTTCCTCTTTTTTGGCGCAAAGCACCAAGCCGCCGAAACCGGCGGCAAGGTAGCCATAGGCAAGGTGCTTGGCAGGGCCGGAAGTTTTGCCACTGCCGGTTGCACCAAAAACACAGACGCCCGTGAGGGCGTCGGCGAGCCGAAAGGCTTGTCCGTTGTTCCAATCCCGCAGGACGGTTTGCGGGTGGAACTCCGGCAAATCCTGTTCACCTTCGGCCATGCCGAAAGGGTAGGCGGTGGCTGGTGAAACC
>CAXUBD010000149.1:0-218 GCA_964249225.1 uncultured Verrucomicrobiota bacterium
TTCATCAGTCATGACGTTCAGGACGCGCTCGCGCAAGCCGACGCCGTTGACCGGGAAATTTCTGCCGGCGCTACACCGGCGCAAAAACCGCTGCTTGGAATTCCCATCGCGATCAAAGACGTTCTCGCCGTAAAAAACCAGCCGCTCAACTGCGGCTCGAAAATTCTCGGCAAATTTATTTCGCCCTACGACGCCACGCCGCTTGAAAAACTGAAGTC
>CAXUBD010000149.1:228-7468 GCA_964249225.1 uncultured Verrucomicrobiota bacterium
ATCCCGCCTTAGGCGATCTGGAAGACGGAACAATGCTCAACCAACATACCATTTCTGAACTGGCTGCGAAGCTCGCCCGGCGCGAAGTTTCGGCCCGCCAGGTAACGCAGGCGTGTCTCGACCAGATTGCGCGCGTCGACGGAAAAATTCATGCGTTCATCAGCTATGATTCCGCCGACGCGCTCGCGCAGGCGGATGCTGCGGACAAAATACTGGCCCATGGTGGATCCCACCTGGACCATCCATTGCTCGGCATCCCCATTGCCGTGAAGGACGTGCTTGCGGTAAAAGGCCAGCCGCTAAACTGCGGCTCAAAAATTCTCGGAAAATTTATTTCTCCTTACAGCGCGACGGCGGTTGAAAAATTGAAGGCGGCGGGCGCGATTGTTTTTGGCCGCCTGAACATGGACGAATTTGCGATGGGCAGCTCGACCGAAAATTCCGCGTTCGGCGCCACCAAAAATCCGTGGGACATTTCAAGAATTCCCGGCGGCTCGTCCGGCGGCTCGGCGGCGGCGGTCGCGGCGGACGAGGCGATCGCCACGCTCGGCACGGACACCGGCGGCTCCATTCGCCAGCCCGCCGCGCTGTGCGGCTGCGTCGGTTTGAAACCGACTTACGGTCGCGTGTCGCGCTACGGCCTCGTCGCGTTTGCGTCGTCACTCGACCAAATCGGGCCGTTCAACAAAAATATTTCGGATGCGGCGACGATGCTCGGCGTTTTGAGCGGCGTTGATGCGCGGGATTCGACGAGCGTGCCGCAGCCGGTTCCGAATTATTCCGCCGCGCTTGACGGAAAAATTCGCGGGCTTAAAATCGGTTTGCCAAAAGAATACATGATCGGCGGACTCGACGCGGAAGTGAAAACCGCCGTGGACGCCGCCGTGAAAAAATTTCAGGAACTCGGCGCGGAAATTGTTGAAATTTCCTTGCCGCATACCGATTATGCCGTCGCAACTTATTATATCATTGCGACAGCGGAAGCGTCGGCGAATCTGGCGCGCTTCGACGGGATTCGTTACGGCGCGCGCGCGGAAGGAAATGATCTCGCGGAACTTTATTCCAAAACGCGCGGCGCGGGTTTCGGCGCGGAAGTGAAACGCAGAATTATTCTGGGCACTTACGTTTTGAGCAGCGGTTATTACGACGCGTATTATCTGCGCGCGCAAAAAGTCCGCACGCTCATCCGCAACGATTTTCTCAAGGCGTTTGAAAAAGTGGACGCCATCGTGACGCCGACTTCGCCGACGGCGGCGTTCAAGATCGGCGAAAAATCCGACGACCCGTTGCAGATGTATCTTTCCGACATTTTTACAATCTCGTGCAATCTTGCCGGCATTCCCGGCTTGAGCCTGCCTTGCGGTTTTACAAAGAATCCAAAGCTGCCCATCGGCCTGCAATTGCTTGGCAAACCATTCGCCGAGGAGACGATTTTGCGCCTGGCGCACGCTTACGAACAAAGCACAGCGTGGCATGCGCAAAAGCCGCCGCTTTGATCCGCTGGAGCCGATAAAAACGACTTGCAGTTTAAGTAACTACGTGGTTACTTAATTTGAAAATGGCAAAGCCTCCAAAACCGGCCAATGACGTGCGCACCCGGAATCCGGGCCGCACGCGCGGGCGCATTTTGTCGGCGGCGCTCAAGGAATTCGCAGCGAAGGGTTTTGCCGGCGCGCGCGTGGACGCGATCGCGCGGCGCGCGGCCATCAACAAGCGGATGCTTTACCATTATTTCGGCGGCAAGGAGGAATTGTTCCGCGCCGTGCTGCGCGGGAAAATCGGCGAACGCCAGGCGTGGGCCGAATCTTTATCCGGCGATCCGACGGAAACCCTGCCGTTCTGGTTCGAGGCCGCGTGCAAGGATTCTGATTGGATCCGCCTGCTCGAATGGGAGGCCTTGCAGGCTGGCGCGCAAAAGGTGATTGACGAGCCGGAACGACGGGCGGCGGTGGCGCGCGGTCTGAAACGCATCCGGCAGCGGCAGGCGCGCGGCCAGATTTCCGTTGAATTCGATCCGCGCCACGTCATGCTTACGATGCGTTCGCTTACGATGTTTCCGATGGCGTTTCCGCAATTGACGCGTTTGATCATGGGCCGTTCCGCCTTCGATCCAAAATTCCAGAAAGACCGCTCGGTGTTCCTGAAAAAATTCGCGGCGGCCTTCACGCCGGCCAACTGCCAATCCGTCCAGATCCATTTTGCGAAATGAAAATCTCCACAAGCAATTTCATTCTGGTTTCAGCCCTGATCGCGCTGGCGGCCGGCTGTTCGCGCGTCGAAAAAAAAGAGACGCCCGGCGCGCCGGTGCTGGTGGTCAAAGCGTTCACGACGAACCTGCCGGTGCAGATTGATCCGCCGCCGGTCGGTCATGTGATGGCGGTGGCGATGGTCACGGTCCATTCGCAAATCGGCGGCATCATCAGCGCGGTGAATTTTCAGGAAGGCCAGGAAGTGAAAAAGGGCGACCTGCTTTTTTCGATTGACCCGCGCCCGTCGCAGGCGGCGTTGGCGGCGGCGCGCGCGGCGCTGGCGCGCGACACGGCGCAATTGCAGAACGCAAAAATCCAGTTTGCCCGCGACGAAAAATTATTGGCGGCCAAGATCGAATCGCAGGATGTCTTCGTCACGTGGCAGGCGTTTGTGGAGGCCTTCACGGGAACGGTGCTGGGGGATCAGGCGGCCGTGACGAATGCGCAGTTGAATCTGGAATTCACCTCCATCCGTTCGCCGATTGATGGGAAGACGGGCGCGCTGCAGGCTTACGCTGGCAATGTCGTCAAGGCGCCGGACGATGTTCTGCTGACGATCCAGCAGCTTCATCCGATTTACGTGCAGTTCGCCGTGCCGGAACAATATTTGCTGGAAATCCAAAAGCAGATGCGCGCCGGAACGTTGAAGGCGTCGGTGACGTTTCAAAACATGGCCGGGCCGCCGCCGCAGGGCGAACTGACTTTCGTGGACAACGCGGTGGATGAAACGACGGGAACGATTTTGCTCAAGGCGACGTTTCCGAACGAAGATGACGCGCTCTGGCCGGGACAATTTGTGCAGGTGACGCTGACGCTTTCGGAATTGACGAATGTGGTTGTCGTGCCGTCGCCGGCGGTGCAGACGGGCCAGACCAATCAATTTGTTTATGTCGTGAAGACGGATGCGACGAATGACGCCCTTCAACACGTTGAAGAACGTTCGATCACCACGGGGATCGTTTATCAAAATTTAACGGTGGTGCAAAAAGGTTTGAACGCGGGCGAAACCGTCGTGACGGACGGCCAGTTGCGCCTCGCGCCCGGCGTGAAAGTGAGCGTCAAGAGTTCGTTGCTGCCGGTCGCGAAAAATTCCACAACTAATTCACCGGCGACCAACGCGCCATGAGCGTTCCCGAACTGTTCATCCGCCGGCCCGTGATGACCACGCTGGTCATGTCGGGCATTTTATTGTTCGGCCTCATCGGCTTTCGCGAGCTGCCGGTGAGCGATCTGCCGAGCGTGGATTATCCGACCATTTCCGTCTCCGCAAGTTTGCCCGGCGCGAGTCCAAGCACGATGGCTTCCGCCGTCGCGACGCCGCTGGAAAAACAATTTTCCACCATCGCGGGCGTGGATTCGATGTCGTCCGTCAGCTCGCTCGGCAACGCGTCCATCACGATCCAGTTTTCGCTCGACCGCAGCATTGACGCGGCGGCGCAGGACGTACAGGCGGCCATCACGCTCGCCACGAAACAGCTGCCGCCGAATCTGCCGAGTCCGCCGACGTATCGGAAAGTTAATCCGGCGGATTCGCCGGTGCTTTTTCTCGCGATGTCGTCGCCGACGCTGCCGCTTTCGGACGTGGACAATTACGCCGAGAACATGTTGGCGCAGCGCATCTCGATGGTGAACGGCGTGGCGCAGGTTTCGGTTTACGGCTCGCAGCAATACGCCGTGCGCATTCAGGTGGATCCCAACAAACTGGCGGCGTACGGTCTCGGCATTGACGCGGTCGAGCAGGCTGTTGAATCCGGCAACGTCAACCAGCCGCTGGGCACGCTTTACGGAAAACAGCAGGCGTTCACCGTGCTGGCCAACGGACAGCTCCAGACGGCGGCGGATTTTCGTCCGATAATTGTCGCGTATCGCAATGGCAATCCGGTGCGCTTGCAGGAATTAGGGAATGTGCTCGACAGCGTGCAAAACAACAAGGTGGCAAGCTGGTATAACAACACGCGCGCCATCGTGCTGGCCGTGCAGCGCCAGCCGGGCGCGAACACGGTGGAAGTGGTGGACAACATCAAAAAATTGCTGCCGAACTTTCAGAACCAGATTCCGGCGGCGGTGAAATTGGAGATTTTATTCGACCGTTCACTGTCCATCCGCCAGTCAGTCCGGGATGTGGAAGACACGCTCCTGCTCACCGTGTTTCTCGTGGTCATGGTGATTTTTATTTTTCTGCGGAATCTTTCGGCGACGGTCATTCCAAGTCTCGCGCTGCCGATGTCCATCATCGGCACGTTCGCGGCGATGGCGCTGCTCGGTTACAGCCTCGACAATCTTTCGCTGATGGCGCTGACGTTGTGCGTCGGGTTTGTCGTGGACGACGCGATTGTGATGCTCGAAAACATCGTGCGTCACATGGAAAACGGCGAGCCGGCGATGGAAGCGGCCTTCAACGGTTCGAAAGAAATCGGCTTCACGATCATTTCAATGACGTTGTCGCTCTCGGCGGTGTTCATCCCGATTCTGTTTATGAGCGGCTTGCTCGGACGTTTGCTGCACGAATTCGCCGTGACGATTGTCGTGGCGGTTTTGTTCTCCGGCTTTGTTTCACTGACGCTGACGCCGATGATGTGCAGCCGTTTTGTGCACGAAACGAAAAAACAAAATCACGGGCGGCTTTACAATTTTTTCGAGCGTTTCTTCGACGGAATGCGCAACAAATACGACCGCACTTTGCAGATCACGATGCGCCATCGTTTCATCACGATCATGGTTTCCTTCGCGGTTTTTGCGGCGACGATTTTTTTGTTTTATGTGATCCCCAAGGGATTTTTTCCCGATGAAGACACCGGTCGCGTCCAGGTCAGCACCGAGGCGGCGCAGGATGTTTCCTTCGACGCGATGAGCGCGCATCAGCAGGCGGCGGCAAAAATCGTCGCCGCCGATCCGAACGTGGACGGTTTCATGTCCTCCGTCGGTCCGAGCGGCCAGTCCGCCACGCTGAACAACGGCAGCATGTTTCTCCGCTTGAAACCGACTTCGCAACGCAAATTAAGCGCGAATCAGGTCATCCAAGAATTGCGTCCGAAGCTGGCGCAAATTCCCGGCTTCAATGTCTTCATGGTCAACCCGCCGCTCATCCGCGTTGGCGGCCAGAGCAGCAAGGCGCTGTACCAATTCAGTTTGCAAGATACCGACGTGAAGGAATTATTTCACTGGGCACCGCTTTTGATGCAGAAAATGTCGCAGCAATCCGATTTTCAAGACGTGACGAGCGATTTGCAGATCGCCAATCCGCAGGTCAACGTGGACATTGACCGCGACAAGGCCGCCGCGCTCGGCGTGACGCCGCAGCAGATCGAAAACGCTCTTTACGACGCCTACGGCGAACGCCAGTCGTCCACCATTTACGCCGACGTGGCGGAATACTGGGTCGTCTTTGAAGTGCTGCCGGAATTCCAGCTCGACCCCGCCGCGCTCGCGCAACTTTACATCACCAGTTCCAATCCCGGCACGAACGGCGCGAGCAAACTGATTCCGTTGAGCGCGGTCGCCAAACTCACGCGCGATGTTGGGCCGACCAGCATTTCGCACGTCGGGCAGTTGCCGTCCGTAACGATTTCGTTCAACCTCGCGCCCGGCGTTTCGCTCGGCACCGCCGTCACTCAAGTGCAAAAATTGCAGACCGATCTGCACATGCCCGCAAACATCACGCCAAGTTTTCAAGGCTCGGCGGCGGTTTTCCAATCCTCGGTCAAAGGACTTGGCCTGCTGCTCGTCGCGTCCATTCTCGTCATTTACATCATCCTCGGAATTCTCTACGAAAGTTTTATTCACCCGCTCACAATTTTGTCCGGCCTGCCGTCCGCCGGATTTGGCGCGCTGCTGACGCTGATGATTTTTGGAATTGATTTAAACATCTACGGCTTCGTCGGCCTCATCATGCTCGTCGGCATCGTGAAGAAAAACGCGATCATGATGATTGACTTCGCCATCGAGGCGCAGCATCACGGCAAAAAAGCGTATAAGGCAATCCACGAAGGCTGCCTGTTGCGTTTCCGCCCGATCATGATGACGACGATGTGCGCGCTCGTGGCCGCGCTGCCCATCGCGTTCGGCCTCGGTGCGGGCGGCGCATCGCGCCGCGCGCTCGGCCTCGCGGTCGTCGGCGGACTGGTTGTGTCCCAATGTCTGACGCTTTATATCACGCCTGTCATTTATCTCTACATGGAAAACTTCCGCGAATGGACGCTGCGCAAAACGCATCGCAAAAATGCGCCGGTGGCAACGGAAATCAAGCCGCAGTCGGCATGACGTTGTAAAAAAACGGGGCAAATCCTGTCTAAAATAATTACGTTTCTCACTCGAATATAGTTGGCCTGACCTATGCTAACTAAATTTATCATGAATGTTTTGAGCAAAATCAAACGCAGCGGAATTTATCATCTGATCAATCCCATCGCGCCGATCAACCACGAGTTCAAGGTCAAGTCTGACACCTGCGGTTCGGTGCTCGTCGTCGGCCTCGTGCTTGGCTTGGTGATTTTTGTCCGGTTGACTTTAAGTTTGACGCGATAAGATTTTCAATCTGCTGACACGCTGAAAAACGTGCGAGTTTCTCGATTGCGTTTTTCTGCTGGCAATTTTCGTAGCCAGGCGCAGAAAAATCCATGGGCATTCGCGACGGGCTGTGGTTAAATTTTCCCTGCGAACATGGAATACGAAGCCGTCATCGGGCTGGAAACGCACGTCCAGCTCAAAACCAAATCGAAAATGTGGTGTGGTTGCGCGAATCAATATGGTTCCGATCCGAACACCAACGTCTGTCCCGTCTGCCTCGGAATGCCCGGCGTGCTGCCCGTCGCGAACGAAGAAGCGCTGCGGCTCACCCTGCTGACCGGCTATCTGCTCAATTGCGAAATCCCGCGCCACGCGAAGTTCGACCGGAAAAATTATTTTTATCCCGACGCGGCGAAAAACTACCAGCTCAAGCAATACGACAAACCTTCGACGCAAAACGGCTTCGTCGAATTTGAATTTGAAGA
>CAXUBD010000150.1:0-7447 GCA_964249225.1 uncultured Verrucomicrobiota bacterium
AGCACATTGGAAGAACCCTGCACGTAACCCCCGCCGATGCCATGAGAAGCGGTTTCCACAAAGCGAGCTGCATACGCACCGGAATAGACATTGGGGCCGACACACTGGCTGGAGCCGTTGCCGGAGACTGTCCACCCGAAGAAATCTCCCGTATCTTCAAATCCGCCGTTGATAACTCCAAAATACGGACTTGCTGTTTGACCGTCATAGTTTGTGCCCCAGCCCGAGGTTCCAGCCAGATAGTAAATCACCGTGGGAGTCCCCGTGCCATTTTCAGCGCCCGATTGACTAAAAAATGTATAATCCTCGTCGTAAAAGCTGTGTGCGGGTGCGTTACCCTGAAAATAAACTACTTTTAAATTGTCGCAGCCATAAAACGCATAAACTCCAAGAAAATTAAGGCCGTTGCCGATTATGACGCCGTTAATATTATCGCAGAAAGCAAAAGCGCCGATATAAGCATAATTGTTGTAAGAATCATAAGCCCCATCGGCAATGCTGGTGACGCTATTAGGAATCGTGACACTAGTTATATTTTTATATGTGAATGTGTTATTTCCAATACCGACGACGGGCAGACCATTGATGGTGCTTGGAATCACCACCACGCCGTCGGGGCCAGTGTAATTGGTGATGGTAATTTGGCCGTTAAGCGTGGTGTAACCGTAGTCATCAGCCTGCGCGGTGGCGGCCCACAACAGCGCGCCCAGCAGGCAGGTTTCCATCAGGTAATTTTTGATATTCATGGCCTTTTTTATTTCAATCATGCGTTCCATTTTTTTAGTTAGCGTTTTCGGCGGCGAATTGTCAAAAACATTTCTTTGGATTTTTGGGGTTAGCAGATGACGAACCGGAAATTTTACTCGCGCTGCCCGCGCGCTGCATTATTGTTGTCGCAACTGGTTTAATTTTACTGATTTAATTTTATGGAATCACAAGCTGACATCGCACTCATCGGGCTGGCCGTCATGGGCCAGAACATCATTCTCAACATGAATGACCACGGCTTCACCGTCGTCGCGTTCAACCGCACGGTCGAGAAGGTGGATCATTTCATTGCCAACGAAGCCAAGGGAACAAAAATCATCGGCGCGCACTCGCTGGAAGAAATGGTTTCCAAATTAAAAAAACCGCGCCGCGTGATGATGCTCGTCAAGGCCGGCGCGGCGGTGGACGAATTCATCGAACATCTTTTGCCGCTGCTCGAACCGGGCGACATCATCATTGACGGCGGCAATTCGCTGTTCACCGACACCGAACGCCGCGTGAAATATGTCGAGTCGAAAGGATTGCTCTACATCGGCACGGGCGTTTCCGGCGGCGAAGAAGGCGCGCGCAATGGTCCTTCGATCATGCCCGGCGGTTCGCCAGCCGCGTGGCCGCACGTCAAAAATATTTTCCAATCGATAGCCGCCAAAGTGGACGGCGCGCCGTGCTGCGACTGGGTGGGCGAAGGCGGCGCGGGTCATTATGTGAAGATGATCCACAATGGCATCGAATACGGCGACATGCAATTGATCGGCGAGGCTTACAACATTTTGAAAAACGGCCTAGGCCTGGGCGCGCCGGAATTGCACGACATTTTTGCCGAATGGAACACGGGCGAACTCGATTCGTATCTGATCGAAATCACGCGCGACATTTTTGCGTTCAAAGACACCGACGGCTCGCCGCTCGTGGACAAGATTCTCGACACCGCCGGTCAAAAAGGCACGGGCAAATGGACGATTCAAAATTCCGCCGACCTCGGAATTCCAATCACGTTGATTGCTGAAGCCGTTTATTCGCGCTGCGTTTCCGCGTTGAAAGAAGAACGCGTGAAGGCGGCGAAAAAATTGAAAGGTCCGCGCGCCGCGCTCACGAGCATCGCCGCAAATCCCGCGAAGAAAAAAAAGTTCATCGCCGACATCCGCGACGCGCTTTATGCCTCGAAAATAATTTCCTACGCGCAAGGCTATATGCTCATGCGCGCGGCGGCGGCGGAATACAAATGGAATCTCAACTACGGCGGCATCGCGTTGATGTGGCGCGGCGGCTGCATTATCCGCTCGCGCTTCCTCGGAAAAATCAAAGAGGCTTACGACACGAATCCGAAACTCGTGAATCTTTTGCTCGCCGATTATTTTCGCGGCGAGATCAAGCGCTGCCAGAAAGGCTGGCGGAACACCGTCGCGACGGCGGCGAAAAAGGGCATTCCCGTTCCCGCGTTCAGCACCGCGCTCGCGTTTTACGATCAATACCGTAGTGCAGTTTTGCCCGCGAACCTGTTGCAGGCGCAGCGTGATTATTTTGGCGCGCACACCTACCAGCGCATTGATGACGCGCCCGGAGCCGCGCCACATCACACCAACTGGACGGGCAAAGGCGGCACGATTTCGTCCAGCAGCTACAACGCGTGATGATTTGAAGTGACCAAGCCTGATTCAAAAGAATGCCGCGCGGAAAATTTTCTGGCGCGGCATTCTTTTTGGATTGGATTGGCGATTGTCGCGACAGCCTTCTTTTTTGCCGCCGCGCTGACCTGGCGCAAATGGCCGGACCTTATCAATGATTTCGGCATCCAGCTTTACATCCCGTGGCGGCTCGAAAATGGCGCGGTGCTTTACCGCGATCTGTATTATCTCGCCGGCGGCCCGCTTTCGCAATACTACCACGCCGCGCTCTTCAAAATCTTTGGCACGTCGTTTCTAACTTTAATTATTTCCAATCTGACCATCGTCGCCGCGATGCTGCTGCTGATTTACCGGCAATTCCGGCTGGCGAGCGACACGCTGACCGGGGCGGCCATCGCGCTCGCAGTGGTCATCGTCTTCGCGTTCGCGCAATACACCGGCGTCGGCAATTACAATTATCTCGCGCCCTATTCGCACGAAATTTTGCACAGCCTGGCGCTATCCATCCTTGCGGTCGCGCTGCTTTCGGAATGGCTGGCCGGCGAAAAATTATTCACCGCGCCGCTGGCGGGATTTTGCGCCGGACTCGTGGCGCTGGACAAACCGGACATTTTCCTCGCGCTGATGGTCACGGTTGCGACGGCGTTTGCACTGTTTTTTATTGCGAAAAAATCTCACAGCTTCGTGGCAAAATCCTTCGCCGTATTTTTTCTGGCGGGACTGTTGCCGCTCGCTGGTTTTTTTCTGTTCTTTTTCCGAACTGAAACTTGGCGCGAAAGTTTGCGCCTCGAATTTTTCGGCTGGCACCCGATTTTCGTCCGCAGCGTCGTGAAAGACCCGTTTTATCAATGGTGTCTGAGCTTCGACGAGCCGTTCATCCGCATTCAACAGATCGCCATTCAATTCACGGTTGTCGCGGTGATCGTCATTTTGTACGCGTTCGCGTTCCGCCGTTTGCAATCTTTGAAGACAGCGGCGCGGTGGACGGGAAACGTTTTGTTGATTTTGCTTCTGTTCGTCGGCGCGCATCATTTCAACTGGATGGGTTGCGGCGCGGCGCTGCCGCTGCTGTGCGTGACCACTTGCATCATTCTGTATTTGGAATTTCAAAAAACGTCCGCCGACCGCGCGATTATTTTTCCGCTGTTGTGGAGCATGTTCGCGTTCATGTTGCTCGCGAAGCAGGGCGTTTTCCCGCGCATCTGGCATACCGGATTCGGACTGGCCATGCCCGCGTTTGTCAGCGCGGTTTATCTTTTTCTTTGGCGGCTGCCCGCATGGTTGGCGGAAAAGTTTCAAGTTCCGCGCTGCCCGATGCGCGCCGTCGCCGTTGTGACGCTGGCGGTCGCGTGCGTCAGTCTCGCGATGCAATCGGAAAATTTTTATTCGCGCAAAAAACTTCCTGTCGGCCACGGCGCGGACACGATCATTGCGCAAGGTCCCGCCGGAAATCCCGTCGAGGCGCGCACGATGAATCTCGCGCTGGACTGGATCGGAAAAAATGTTCCGCCGCGCGCCACGCTGGCGGCGCTGCCGCAGGGCGCGATGCTTAATTTTCTTTCCCGCCACGTCAACCCGACGCCGATGCTCGACTGGAATCCAACCATGCTGGCCGTGTTTGGGCAGACGAACATGCTGGCCGCGCTGGAGAAAAATCCGCCGGATTACATCGCCGTCGTCGAATGGACATCGTATGAATTCGGCATTGATTATTTTGGCAAACAGCCGGGTTACGGCACGGACGTGATGGCGTGGATAAAAAATAATTACGGCACCGCCGCGCTTTTCGGCTCCGAGCCGCTCCGCAACGGACTGTTCGGAATAAAAATTCTTAAACGGAAAAAATTCTGACTGTCGGCAATGGCCGTCCGTTTTTCATTCACAAACATGGCTTCGCGTCGTTCACCAATTTTATTGCGCCGGAATTGCCGCGACGTTATTTTCCCCGCCCGGAAAATTGACCGTGATGGTGGCGCATTTTTTGAACTTAAAAATTGGATTAAATCCAAACTAACAACTTATGAAAAAATATCTCGTTGAACTCATCGGCACGTTTTTGTTCGTCCTCGTCGTGGGCATGGTCGTCATTGACCCGGGCACCGGCGCGCTCGCGCCGATTGCGATTGGCTCGCTGTTGATGGTCATCGTTTATGCCGGCGGCCACGTTTCCGGCGGCCATTATAATCCCGCCGTCACGCTGGCCGTGTGGCTGCGCGGACGTTGCCGCGCGAACGATGTGCCGTTTTACTGGCTTTCGCAGATCATCGGCGCGTTCGCCGGTGGCGCGCTGGCACTTTATCTCAAAGGCGATCCGACTGTGACACCGGCGGAAATAAAAATCGTTCCCGCGCTCATCGCTGAATTCATCGGCACGTTCGCGCTGGCCTATGTCGTGTTGAACGTCGCCACGGCCAAGGCCACGGCGGGAAATTCATTTTACGGCCTCGCCATCGGTTTCACCGTGGTCGTGATGGCGTTTGCGCTCGGCGGCGTTTCCGGCGGCGCGTTCAATCCCGCCATCGCGACGGGCATCACCTTCATGCACCTAGAAAAAACCGCCAACTTTTGGATTTACATCGTCGGCGACCTGACCGGCGGCGCGGTGGCGGCACTGACGTTCAAGTTGATCAATCCCGAGGATAAATAAATTCCTTTTTTCGCGAAGCCTTCCCGGCACTTTGAACCGTTGGAAAAATATTTTCAACAGAAGCGAACGAAGGAAACAAAGATCCTTCGTTCGCTTCGTTTTCTTCTGTTCAATTCCAATTGAAATGGGCAAAACGAACTGTTTGCCGTGCTATTCAGTCTGGATTTTGCAGCAATCGTAAATCGCCAATCATAAATCGTAAATACCTTGTCACCTCTTCGCGCTTTTCAGCCACTTGAACGACGATATGATGACAACCGGAATGATTTCACTGGCAGAGCAAAAGGATGTTGAATTGGTTGGCGCAAGTCTTTCCGGCAACCGCGACGCCTTCGGCCAGATCGTCGCGCGCTACCAATCGCTCGTCTGCTCGCTGGCATTCAGCGCGACGGGCAGTTTGAGTCAGAGCGAGGATTTGGCGCAGGAAACTTTCGTGACCGCGTGGAAGCAGCTCGCTGATTTGCGTGAAAGAGAAAAATTGCGCGCGTGGCTTTGCGGTATCGCGCGAAATTTAATCAATAATTCGCTGCGCAAACACGGACGCGAACCGAGCCATCGCGCTGAATCGTTGGAAGAAATTTCTGAATCACATTCGCCCGAACCGCTGCCTGCCGAGCAGGCCATCAGCAATGAAGAACTGGCGATTCTCTGGCGCTCACTCGAACGTATTCCGGAAATTTACCGCGAGCCGCTCGTTCTGTTTTATCGCGAACATCAATCCGTCGAAGCCGTCGCGCAAAATTTGGAATTAAGCGAGGATGCCGTGAAGCAACGGCTGTCGCGCGGACGAAAATTATTGCACGAAGAAGTTTTGGCCTTTGTCGAAGGCGCGCTGGAAAAAACTTCGCCGGGAAAAACTTTCACGCTGGGCGTGATTTCCGCTTTGCCATTGGCGGTGACTTCCGCCAAAGCCGCTACGGTTGGTGCTGCCCTTGCCAAAGGCGGCGCAGCGGCTAAAGGCGTCGCAACCATCGGGACACTGGGCGGTTTGCTTGCGATGCTTGGTGGCGCTTTCGTTTCTTTCAAAGCGCATGTGGACGACTCCAAATCGCCGCGCGAACGGCAGTTCATGCTTCAAGTGTTCGGGAAACGGTGGCTCGTTTCTCTGCTTTTTCTGGCGGTATTTTTTGCCGCCTCGCGGTTCGATTATATCCGCACGCCAATACATTTGGAATTTTTTGTGTCTGCATTCATTTTTTGCTTTTGTGTCTATTCGATGGTGAATATTGACCGCCGATTTCGTCGCCGGCTGCAGATTCAAATCGAGGATAATACTTTTGTCGAAGTCGAATGGACAATGCCCAGAAAGGTTACTGATGCCGATACTGCCGCCGCCAAATCGAAAGCCAGATCAAGAGTTGCGAGGTTTATGGCATTGGGAATCGGGATGCTTGTATTCGTGGTGACACAGGAGTCATGGAAACAGCATTTGGGACACGCCATTTTGGTGACGGCTTTTATGGCGCTGTGTGTGGTTCGGGGCTTTCTGCAATGGCAAAACCATCCACGTTTTATATCGCTGCGCTCTCATTTCTTTGTGGTATTTCCCGTTATTGTGGGTTTGCTGACGATATTTTTTTTCAATTATTATCAATACCTGGCACGAACAAGTTCAGACATTTCGCGCATTGCATCGCCGGCAGAAGTTTTTTCTTTCAACCTCGTCGTGGTCGTTGCCTATGCCACGTTTGTCGGAATTGTGATCTGGAAACGCCGGGCAGCATTTCCGCAAGCGTCGCCGAAATAAAGCCGCCTTAAATTTTCTCCGCCAATTCTTCCGCGGGATATGCCCAGATTTCCGCGAGCGTCGGATGATAATGCGGCATCGCCGCGAGTTCGCGGACGGTCATGCGTTTCGCCATCGCCGCGACAATGATATGGATCAATTCGCCGCCGATCGGCCCGACGCACGCGCCGCCGAGGATTTCGCCGGTCTTGGGATTCGCCAGCAGTTTCACAAAACCGTCCTTCGCGTCCATGATGAGCGATTTGCCGTGGTCGTGGAACGGATAGCTGGCCGCGAGAAATTTTACGCCTTCTTCTTGCGCGGTTTTTTCCGTCAGGCCGGCAATGGCGACTTGCGGTTCGGTGAAGACAATGGAAATAAGCAAGCGGTAATCTGTATCGCGCGAGTTGGCGTTGATGATGTTATGCGCCGCGACTTCGCCCTGATGAATGCCGATGTGGACGATCTCATGCGGCCCGGTGCAATCGCCCGCGGTAAAAATATGCGGCGCGCTCGTCTGCATTTTCCGGTTTGCGATGATGCGGCCTTTTTCAGTTTTTACGCCCGCGTTTTCGAGATTCAAAGAATCCGTGTTCGGAATTCTGCCGAGCGCAAATAAAATTTCCTCGGCGGAAACAGAAATTCGTTTTCCATTTTGCTCGAACGAAACCGTTTTAAATT
>CAXUBD010000151.1:0-7134 GCA_964249225.1 uncultured Verrucomicrobiota bacterium
GATGATCACCAATCCACCACATGAACATATATCCGCCGCCACGCACCTTCCACATGATGCAAAATCATTTCTGCGCCGCGATCATCCCGCTCTGGCGCGCGTAATTGAAGATGCCGCCGGCGTCCACCACCGGCCGCACGTCACCGAGCGGCTTGAAATGATAAACCTTGCCCGTCGCCTTGACCGTGACCGTCGCGGCGTCGAGGTCCACCGTCACGACGTCGCCGGTCTTCAGCGTGTCGCAGAGGCGTTCGGTGATTTCGCACGGATAGAGTTCGCCGGTGGCGACGGAGTTGCGGAAGAAAATGCGCGCGAAACTTTCGGCGAGGATGATCCGGCAGCTGGCCGAGCCGAGCGCGATGGGCGCGTGTTCGCGCGAACTGCCGCAGCCGAAATTTTTCCCGCCGACGACGATGGGATAGTCGCTGTCGAGCTGGCCTTCTTTGACGTAGCGCGTGGCGTAGAGGGATTCGGGCAGTCCGGCGAGGGCGTGGCTGCCGAGCTTCTCGTATTCCTCGGGGATGGTCGGGACGAGATTGAGAAATTGCGCGGGAATGATCTGGTCAGTGTCAATGTTGTCGCGCACGACATAAACGGGGCCGGTGAAAACGGATTTTGTCATGCGGGAAATTTAAGACAGAATTTACAGGATTTACAGAATTAAATTTCGGCCCGCGGGACGCTCGCCCCACCAATTTCAATCAGATTTCCACCAGCAATTAATCACGGAACTGGAAAAATTTTTACTGTCAGCCGGTCAGTTTGTGAATTGTCGCCGTAGCCTGCATCGTAATAATGGAAATGAATCGGCTGGCCGGTTCCGCGAAAGAGCATAAAATAATTATGATCCTGACGCCACGGTCCCCACCAGTTTTGGCGCGGAGATTGTTTGATGTCCGTTTCGTCCACGCCCAGACCGTAATCCACATTGTAATCGCCGGCATCCACTTTGCCGGAACCGTCGGCGTTGTAATCCATGTAATCGGCGTCGCCTTGCCCCAGGCCGCCGCCGCCGACTTTGCCGGAGCCGGAACATTGCAACAGATAAACCACGGAGTTGCTGGTGGTCAGGCTGGTGTGCACGGTTTCTTCCAGCACGGAAACGGGCAGGGTTTCGAGCGGTTTGGAAAAATCATCTGTCGCGGGCGAAAGCGAAAACAGCGAGACTGAAATGTGTCCGGTTCCGGCGCGGTCATTGCCGGTGACGAGCTTAAGGGTGAGCGGACGGCCATTGCCGGTGACGATCATGTAATAAGTATGATCCGCTTGATAGCCGCCGAACCATTTCATGCGCCCCGGCACGACGCCCTTCAACTGGCGCGGCCATTTGAGTCCGACATCAATGCCCACGTCCGTGCCGGCAACCATGTCCGTCCCGGTGATTCCGCCTTCGCTGGCATATTCGGCATCAAATATGTCCGTGCCCAAAACCACGCTTCCCGACGCCTTGAGCAAAAATAATTTGCCCGCTTCAAAACTGGTCTTGAACGTCACGGCGGCGCCGTTCGCCGGAACCTGAAGCGATTCAAGTTCCGCCGCGCGAATCTGAATGAAGGGTGTCAATGCCAGTGCGGCAACAAGGATAAGTTTGGTCATGCGCTGAATCTGGAGTTTGCGCCCGCAAATTTCAATCAGATTTTCGCGCGCGGTTTTCCGGTGGTGGAAGCTTGCGCGGTTCACGCTTGCGCAGCGCGATGACGGCAAGCGTGCAAGCCGTCCACGTCGGCAAATCATCGAGCAGGGGAATCAATTCCGTGACGAACGTGGGCAGCAGCAGCCAGTGAAAACCGATCAGCCAGCTCGTCAGCGCCATCGCCGCGCAATCAATCGCCTGATCGCCGAACGCCCAGCCGAACGGGCCGAGGATCAATTGCGATCCGTCGGCCATCACCGCGATGATCTGCGCGAGGACGATGCGGGTGCGGGTCAACGGCGGTTTGCGGAACAGGCGGCTTGATTTCTCCGGCGGATTCACTGGCGACAGATTAACCGCAAAGTGCGCGCGACACAAATTTTGCGCGGGACATTGAATGGTTGGCGACGGCGGCGATTTAACTGGTTTAATAGGGGATGACAGCGCAGAATACGCCATGATAAAAAACAAGCCGGTGCGTCGCGCCCCTTTGCAACCGCTGGCCACCGGACAGGTCTGGCGCATGGCCGAGGCGAACCTACAGGTGGGCATGATTGGCAAATTGCTGGTGCACTACAAACTTGGACGGCCCAACGCCGTCCGTGTCCCCAACTCGTGCAACGCGATCAAGACGATCGAGAAATATCTCAAGACAAACAAAGCCGTGCTGGTTTGAGGCCGACGAAATTTGTTTCGCGAGCCGGACATCCGGCAAATTTTCTTTTCTTCAAGCATTTTCCGGTTAACTTGTCGCGCTCGGATTTTAATTTGAAATCCGGCATTCGCATTTTTTAAATGGACGCCGCACATATACGCAATTTCAGCATCATTGCCCACATTGATCACGGCAAGACGACGCTTTCGGACCGCCTGTTGCACATGACCGGGACGATCGCCACGCGCGACATGTCGGATCAATTGCTCGACGCGATGGATCTCGAGCGCGAACGCGGCATCACCATCAAGGCGCATCCGGTCACGATGCTTTACAAGGCGAAGAACGGCGAGACTTACGAGCTGAACCTGATTGACACGCCTGGCCATGTGGATTTTTCCTACGAAGTCTCGCGCAGCTTGAGCGCGTGCGAAGGCGCATTGC
The DNA here is from genome assembly GCA_964249225.1 of uncultured Verrucomicrobiota bacterium. Taxonomy (GTDB): domain Bacteria; phylum Verrucomicrobiota; class Verrucomicrobiia; order Limisphaerales; family UBA11358; genus UBA11358. The sequence goes on from CAXUBD010000151.1 coordinate 2,733, forward strand.
TCATCATTGACGCGGCGCAAGGCGTCGAGGCGCAGACGGTCGCCAACGTGCATCTGGCGATGAAACAAAATCTGCTGATCATTCCCGTCATCAACAAAATTGATTTGCCGCACGCGAACGTCGAGCAGGCCAAGACACAACTCGAAGACATTCTGGCGATTCCCGCCGACACCGCCGTGCTGGCAAGCGCGAAGATGGGCATCGGTATCGAGGAAATTCTTGAAGCTGTCGTCGAGCGTATTCCGCCGCCGAAGCCGACGGGCGCAGCGAGTTTGCAGGCACTTGGCTTTGATTCTTATTTTGACACTTACAAAGGCGTCGTCACGCACGTGCGCGTTTTCAACGGCGAATTGAAAGCGGGGCAAATGGTGAAGCTGTTGCATTCGGGCAAAACCGTCGAGGTGAAAGAAGTCGGCAGCTTCAATCCGAAACCTTACGCGCGCGAAAAACTGGAAGTCGGCGAGACGGGTTATTTCACCGCGAACATCAAGACGCCGAAAGAAGTCAAGATGGGCGATACGATCACGGACTCGCGCAATCCATCCGCCGTGCTGCCGGGCTTCAAGGAAATTCATCCGATGGTTTTCAGCGGCATTTATCCGATCAACACGGCGGACTACGAACAATTGAAAGTGGCGATGGGCAAATTGCAGTTAAACGATTCCGCGTTTGTTTATTCTTCGGAAAGTTCCGTTGCGCTCGGTTTTGGTTTCCGCTGCGGCTTCCTTGGCTTGTTGCACTTGGAAATTGTGCAGGAACGTCTGCGTCGCGAATATGGCATGGACATCATCGCGACCTATCCGAGCGTCATCTATCGCGTGACCATGAACGACGGCACGGAAAAGATGGTGGATAATCCGGTCTTCATGCCCGATCCCAGCCACATCGCAAAAATTGAAGAACCGATGGTGAAGGCATTTGTTATTTGTCCGAACGAAAACATCGGCGACTTGATGGCGCTGATCTCCGAAAGGCGCGGCGCGCTCGACCACACGGAAACGCTCGACGCGCGCCGCGTGATGTTGACGAGCCGATTGCCGTTGAACGAAATCCTGATTGATTTTCATGACCGCATCAAAAGTATGACGCGCGGTTTCGGCTCGATGGATTACGAGTTCGACGGCGAAATGGAATCCGACATGGTCAAGCTCGACATGCTTGTGAACACCGAACCGATGGACGCCTTCTCGTGCATCGTGCATCGCACGAAAGCCGAGGGCAGGGGACGCACGCTCGCGGAAAAATTAAAAGAAGTCATCCCGCGCCAGCAGTTCCAGGTGAAGATCCAGGCGGCCATCGGCGGAAAAATTGTCGCGTCCGAAGTCATCAGCGCGTTCCGCAAGGACGTGACGGCGAAATGTTACGGCGGCGACGTCTCGCGCAAACGCAAACTTTTGGAGAAGCAAAAAGAAGGCAAGAAGCGCATGAAATCCATCGGCAACGTGGACATTCCGCAGGAAGCTTTCATCGCAGTTTTGAAATCGTAACGGCGCACGCGGCAAAATTCAGGAAGGGATCAAAGCGGGATTGCGGCGTCAGCGGCGACGGCATTTTTATCCAGGCAGCCGCGGACGGCGTTGGCGAGGTCGTTATGGGTGTAGGGTTTTTGGAGGAACTGCGCGCGGGTCCGGGCCAGCACTTCAGGGCTGACTTCATCGGCGGTGTAGCCGCTGGTGAAAATGATTTTCAGGTCCGGCTGCGCCGCGAGCAATTTTTCCGAAAGATCCACGCCGGAAACGCCTTCCGGCATTACCATGTCGGTCAGCAAAAGATCAATCGAACCGTTGCGCCGTTGCCATACTTCCAGTGCGTCGCGGCCGGACGAGGCTTCGAGAATTTTGTAGCCGCAGTTTTTTAAAATGTCGCTCGCCATTTCGCGCAGGACGGGTTCGTCTTCCACGATGAGAATGGTTTCGGTGCCGCCGACGACCGGCGCAAGGACGGTGGAATCGGCGGCGTCAACCTCCGCCAGTTTTTCCGAGGCGGGAAAAAACACATCGAACTTGGTGCCGGCGCCGGGTTCGCTCGTCACTTCAATCCAACCGAAGTGCTGCTTGACGATGCCATAGACGGTGGCGAGTCCCAGACCGGTGCCTTTGCCGACATCCTTGGTCGTGAAAAAAGGTTCGAAGATACGCGACATCGTGGCGGTGTCCATGCCGCAGCCGGTGTCCGTGATGTGCAGGCGGAGAAAATTTCCGACGCGCGCCTCGGGATGCGTCCCGGTGTAGGTGGCGTCGATACACACGGTTTCCACGCCGATGAACAGGCGGCCGCCGCGGAGCATCGCGTCGCGCGCGTTGACGGCGAGATTCATGACGACCTGCTCGATCATGCCGGAATCGCCGAGCACCAACGGCAGTTCGTCTGGCGGTTGAAATTCCAGTTTGATGGTTTCGCCCAGCAGTCGTTGCAACATGCTGCTCATGTTGCCGACGATCTTGCGCAGATCGAGCGGCTTGAGTTGCATGACGTTTTTGCGGCTGAACATGAGCAATTGCCGCGTGAGCGCGGCGGCGCGTTCGGCCGCGAAATAAACCGCCTGGACGGAATCGAGCATTTCCGGCGGCAACGTCGGCTTGGCCAGCAGGGAACTGGAATGTCCCTGAATGATCGTCAGCATGTTATTGAAATCATGCGCGACGCCGGCGGCGAGCTGGCCGACGGACTCCATTTTTTGCGACTGGCGCAATTGTTCTTCGAGACTCAAGCGTTCGGTGATGTCCTCGACGTAGCAATGCACCATCTGGCTGGTCACCACGGGATGAAACGACCAGGAGAACGTGCGTTCGTTGAGCTTCGTTTCCAACCGCAGCCGGCTGCGCGAGCGGTCGAGGCATTCGTGGATGATCTCACGTAATTTTTCCGGCAAAATCTCGCTGGGATTTTGTTTGCCGACGATCTGCGCCAGGTTTTGCGCGGCCTCATTGGAATAAGTGATGTTACCGTCGCGGGTCAGTTCCAGCGCCGCATTGGGATTCAGGCGCGCGAACGCCGCGAGTTTTTGCAATATGGCCTCGGCCCGTTTGCGCTCCGCCGCCATGCCGATGGAGTTGGCGACGGCCATGAGAAATTGCACCTCGTCCGAGGTGAATTCACGCCGCTGAGTGGTATGCACGCCCATCACGCCGAACGGCTGGTCGCGCGTCGCGATCAAAATCGTCACGCTGCTGACGATGCCGTGCTCGCTGAACAACGCCGGTTGATCAAACTGGATTTTATCCGGCAGTTGATCGGCGATGATGACGGGTTCGCCCGAATGCAATGTGAAGCCGATCTGCGAATCTTTGCCGCCAGACACTTTGGCCAGGCCGACGCGATCCTGTTTCCAGCCCATGCCGGCCTGCAAAATCAAATCGCCGTCCGGCAGCCGTTCATAAATCGCCGAGTATTGGACTTCGAGGGTTTGCGCCACGAGCATCGCCGCCTGGCTCAACAAGACCGGCAGGTCGCTGTTGGTCATGACGAATTGCCCCAGCCCGGCGACGACCGATTGTTGCATGGCGCGGTTGAGCAGGGTTTTTTCCGCGTTCTCCCGTTCCTGCCCGCGCTGTTGCAACGACTCCGCCATGGCGTCGAATGTGCGCGCCAGCTGGCCGAGTTCGCCCTCGGCGTTTTTCAATCCGGTGCGCGCCTTCCAATCGCCTTTCGTCAGCCGTTGCGCCGTATCCGCCAGCGCGCGCACCTGGCGCAAAATAAAATGTTCGCCGCCATACCACGCGGCCATCAACGCCAGCAGACCCACCATGAAACTCGCCCACGGCAAGCCCGCCGCATATTGTTTCAACCATTCCGGGGAATACTGCCAGAACCAGTCCTGATTGAGGAGGTAGGTCAAAACCAACGCGGGCGCGATGGCCACAAACACACTGGCCACCAATTGCATTCGCACGCTGGAAAATTTTTTTGCGAATTTTCTCATCATGTTCCGATTCTGAACCTGCTTGGAAAATATAAGCCAAACGCACTTTTTTGGAAGTTATTTCAAGCGCCCTCCGCCAGCGCGGCGGCGCGGCCGCGGGGCAGGCGGTCCAGGTGAAAAATCAGGAAGCCGTGAAGGAACTGACGCAATTCGACCGTCTGGGCTGCGGTCAATTTTAACCGCAAGACCATCGCCCAATCTTTTTGCGCCAGAATCCCGGCGATTTTTTTTGTCCCGGCGGCAAGATTTGATTCCGCCAGGTTCGGTTCCTGCCCGAGTTCGCGCAACAATTTCAGTTCAAAGGCGAAGACCAGTTGCGGCGCGGTTTTTTGCTGGCAAAGACAATCCAAAAATTCGCGCAACAATTCATAAATCGCCGGCAGCGGCGTTTCCGTTTCCGTCGCCTGTTCGATGAAATGGGTCGCGTAAGCCGCCTGCTGCAATTTCAAAATGTCCGCGCGGATCGCGCCGCAACTGGTC
>CAXUBD010000151.1:7144-7447 GCA_964249225.1 uncultured Verrucomicrobiota bacterium
GCAGGGCGTGCAAATCGGAACGACGGCTGCGGCTGAAGGAAAAATCCGCGAGATAAAACAGATCGAGCTTGCCGAGAAACGGCGATTTGTGCCGCCGCGCGCCTTTGGCGACCGTCGCGAGCCGCCCGAAGTCCGGCGTGAGCCAGTGGACGATCAAGCTTGTTTCTGTGAGTGGACGCGTTCGCAGGATGAGGCCGGTTGCAGTTTCAATCATTTTTTAACCACGGATTGAATTTTCCATCTGTAGATTATTTTTCAAGAGGATGCGGCGAATATTCGCTGGCGATCGCGCCGAGGCTGATT
>CAXUBD010000152.1:0-1363 GCA_964249225.1 uncultured Verrucomicrobiota bacterium
GTTGTTGATGATGGCCACTTCCGGCTGGTAATGAATGAACTTGCTGCGCTTGTCAAAAAAAGCCGTGTCGTATTCATCGCCTTCAATGATGAACCATTCGCTGTCCGTGAACCGCGCGCCCTGCGAAAAATTATTCGGGATGCCGCCGATGAGATAGCTCGGATTCAACCCGCTGTTTTCAAAAACCCAAGCGAGCAGCGAAGTCGTCGTCGTCTTGCCATGCGTGCCGCTGACGACAATCGAACGTTTGCCGCGAATGAAAAATTCCTTCAACAACTCCGGCAGCGAGCAATAGCGCAATTTGTGGTCGAGCACGAATTCCGCCTCGGGATTGCCGCGCGAAATGGCGTTGCCGATCACGACCAAATCCGGTTTGTGCGCGAGATTTTGTTCCGCGTAGCCGTTCATCACCGCGATTTTTTTTTCGGCGAGAAACGTGGACATCGGCGGATAAACATTTTGATCCGAGCCGGTCACGGCGAAACCTTTGTCGCGCATGGCCGCCGCCGCGCTCGCCATGGCCGTGCCGCCAATGCCGGTGAAGTGGACGGATTTGATTTCGGATGAAAACATTTTGGAAATTAAACCACGATGACGCGAAGGCACAAAGTTTTTTGATGAGTCAACCCCAAGGCGCGCAGTTTTATGTTCGCATCAAACCAAATGCCGCGCCTGACGTTTGGGCAACGCGCTTCTTGTCTTGCGCATAGGAAACGATTGGTGGGCCGGCAGAAAATCTTTCAGGAAAACCGGCTGGTCGTGACGTCCGCCGCGCTGGTAATCGCGCCAGATTTTTTCCGCGACTTCCCTTTTATCGAGCGACAATTCGCCCGTCAAAAATTCAAACAGCCATTCCGTCAGCCGCACCAATGCAATGCTGTCCGTGCGGTTCGTGCGCGCGTAAAGCCAGTCGCTAAAACGGAGAAAACTTGTGAACGGCGACGCGTTGCTCCAGATCAGCGGCGTGGTGGCGAGAAAATTTCCGCTGTTACCGACCAGATCCCAGAATTTTGCGAACCGCCGCAGCCGTTGCATCGTCGCAAAATCGAGCAGCTTGTTCTGCAAAATTTCATACGGCGGCGGCGCGTTGTAAATCATCTGCCATTCGGAATCGTGCCGCACAATCGGCGTGCCGCGCAGCCGTTTCAAAATACCGACCTGGATTTCCTGCGGGCCGAGCGCGATCAATTTGTCAAAACCGGCGGCAAAACTTTCCAGCGTTTCGCCGAGCAGGCCGAGCCGCTCTTGGGCACGCTGGCCGAAGTCGGGGCGGCAGCACGCGGCGCCGGGGTGCCGATCATCTATGGGCGCATCGGCTTCCGCGCCGGTGCGCCGGAGGTGAGCCCGAGGAATCAGATCTTCA
>CAXUBD010000152.1:1373-1813 GCA_964249225.1 uncultured Verrucomicrobiota bacterium
GATCAAATCCGCGTGGATGTGGACGCCGGTTTCGCGCCGCAGAAATTGCAGGTTGTCCGCGAGCTTTTCGTAATTCTGTCGGCGGCTGATGAGCGCGCCGACTTCGGGATTGAACGTCTGGATGCCGACTTCAAATTGCAGCGCGCCCGGCGGAAATTTCGCGATGACTTCGCGCAGTTCGGCGGGCAGCCGGTCGGGAATCATTTCAAAATGAAAAAAATGGCCGGGCTGATAGCGCGCGAGGAAAAAATTCAGGATCGTTTTGCTCGTGGCTATGTTCAGATTGAACGTGCGGTCAACGAACTTGAATTGTTTCAAGCCGCGATCCAAAAGTTTTTGCATTTCGCCGAGGAACTTTTCCAATGGAACTTGCCGCACCGGAATGTCGAGCGACGACAAACAAAATTCGCACGTGAACGGACAGCCGCGCGACGCCTCAA
>CAXUBD010000152.1:1823-4872 GCA_964249225.1 uncultured Verrucomicrobiota bacterium
ATGCGGTGCGCGAGGTCGGCTTCAGTGTAAAAATCGTAAGGCAGAATGATCTTCGAAAAATCCGGCAACTCGGCAGAAATGATTTTTGGAATTTGGTGGGGCGAGCGTCCTCGCGAGCCTTTGTTCAATAGTTCGTTGCACACTTCCGCGAATTTCAAATCCGCCTCGCCGGTGATGACGTGATCAGCCAGCCCGACAATTTTTTGCCCGTCGGTTTCGTAGCTGACTTCGGGGCCGCCGAGGATGATTTTTATTTCCGGCCGGACGCGTTTGATTGCCGCGACGACTTCGGTGGTTTCCGCGACATTCCAGATGTAAACGCCGAAGCCGATGATTTTAGGTTCGCGCGCGAGCAAAATTTCCGCGATGTCGAGCGGTCGCTGGTTGATGTCGAATTCCGCGATGCACGCGCGCGCTTGCAGTTCACCGAGGTTGGCGAACAGATAGCGCAGCCCGAACGCGGCGTGGATGAACTTCGCGTTGAGCGTAGTCAGGACGATTTCCGGCATCGCTCAAATCTTATCAGCAAGACATTTTCACCGCAATGGCTCAAGGCTTGCGACGCGGGCAAAAATCGTGAACATTTTGCGACCGCCACTGTCAGTTTAGTTGTCGGCTCTGAAAATGCGAAAGCTGAATACAATTTTAATTTTGTTTCTGTGCCTCGGCCTCGTGGCGCGCGCGGCGAGTTTCACCGCGTCGCTGGATCGCGACAGCCTCACGCTCGGCGAAAGCGCGACGTTGTCATTGATCTTCGAAGGCGGCCAGCCGCAAACCGCGCCGGAGCCACGTGTTCCCGGCCTGCAAATTGTCAACTCTGGCAATTCGCAAAATTTCAGCATCATCAACGGCGCGATGAGTTCGACCGTCACCATCACTTTTTCCGTCACGCCGCAACGCACCGGCCAATTTGTCATCCCGGCCATGACCACCGAAATTGACGGCCACCGGCTTTCCAGCCAGCCCTTGAAATTAATAGTGGAAAAAGCCGACGCGCCCGCCGCGACCGCAATTGATTCGGGAAACGAAATCGCGTTCATGAAACTGTCGCTGCCCGCTAAAAAAATTTACGTCGGGCAGATGCTCACCGCGCAATTGCAAGTCTGCCTGCGCGACGACGTGCAGAATTTCGGCAATTTTCAATTCACCGGCCAGCCCGCCGACGGTTTCGCCATCAACAAGATGGTTCAAGGCCAGCAACAGCGCGCACAGATCGGCAACCGGATTTACACCGTGATCCCGCTCACTTTCGCGCTGACCGTGATGAAAAGCGGCACGTTGAGCCTCGGACCGTTCACCGCCGGCGCGACGCTCGTGGTTCCTTCGTCCAACAATCAGGGCGGCGATCCGTTCATGCGGCAATTTTTTAATCAGGGCGAACAGAAACAAGTTTCGCTCGCCACGGAAACGCTCACCGCCGAATCGCTGCCGCTGCCCGTGGAAAATGTCCCGGCGGATTTCAACGGCGCGGTCGGCGACTACAAAATCAGCGCGACCGTCGGTCCGACCCATCTCGCCGTCGGCGATCCCATCACCATCCGCGTGCAGATTTCCGGGCGCGGCGCGCTGGACGCAATCCAATTGCCCGACCAATCAGCGTTGAGCAATTTCAAAATTTTTCCGCCCACGAGCAAGACCGGGATCACCGACCGGCTCGGACTCGAAGGCGCCAAAACTTTTGAAGAAATCGTCACGCCGCAAAATTCCGATGTGCGCGAATGGCCGCAATTTTCATTTTCATTTTTCAATCCTGACGACGGGAAATATCACACCCTCACGCAACCCGCCGTGCCGCTCGCCGTCCACTCCGCCGGTGCGACCGCCATGCCGACAATTGCCACGACCAAAAATTCCGCTTCGGAAAGCCTAACGCCGCAAGACATCTTGCCGATCAAGGAAAATTTGGGAACGCTCGAAACCAAAACCGTTCCGCTCATCGCGCAACCAAAATTTCTTGCGCTGCAAAGTTTGCCGTTGCTCGCCTTTCTCGCCGCATTCATCTGGCGCAAACGCACGGACAATCTGGCGAACAATCCGCGTCTGCGCCGGAAAATTACCGTTGGAAAATTGATTCAAAACGGAATTTCTGATTTGCATAAATTTGCCGCGCGAAATAATTCCGAGGAATTTTTTGCGCTGCTGTTCCGCTTGTTGCAGGAACAACTTGGCGAACGGCTTGATTGTCCGGCGACGGCGATCACGGAAAACGTCGTCGAGGAAAATCCCATTTTGCGCGGTGCGAACGAAACCACGCGCCGCGATTTGCGCGAACTGTTTCAGCTTTGCAATCAAGCACGCTACGCGCCGGTGCGGGGAACGGCGGAATTAAATTCTGTCGTCGCGCAATTCAAAAAGGTCATCGGCGAACTTCAGGAGGTGAAAGCGTGAAAAAGCTTTCCGCCATTTTGTTCGCGCTGGTTCTTGTCGGGAAAATTTTCGCGACGGATGTGGCCGCGGATTTTTCAACGGCGAACAAATTTTACGCGGAGGGGAAATTTGCGGACGCCGCGAACGCTTACGAAAAAATTCTGCAAAAAAGCGCGGTTTCAACGCCGCTGCTTTACAATTACGGAAATGCGGAATTTAAGGCGGGAAATCTGGGCAAAGCAATTGCCGCGTTTCGCCGTGCGCAATTGCTCGCGCCGCGCGATTCGGAAATCCGCGCGAACCTGAACTTTGTGCGCAACCAAATTTCCGGCGCGAACGTCCGCGAAAATTTTTGGAAAAACTGGCTTGGAACTTTTTCGCTGAATGAATGGACGGTTTTTGCGACGATTGCGTTCTGGCTGACGTTTCTTTTGCTCGCGGCCAAACAACTTCGTCCTGCGCTCGCGGCAAAATTGAAAAGCGCGACTTCGATTTTTGCCGCGCTGACGGTTTTTTCCGGCACACTTCTGGGCGTTCAAGCTGCGAATCATTTTACAAAACAAACGGCTGTTGTCGTTTCCGCCGCAGCGACAACGCGTAGCGGGCCGTTTGACGACGCGCAAAATGCGTTCACGGCACGCGACGGCGCGGAGCTTTCCGTTTTGGATCGTCGCGACGACTG
>CAXUBD010000152.1:4882-7385 GCA_964249225.1 uncultured Verrucomicrobiota bacterium
GCAGGTCGCGGACGGCGCGGGAAAAACCGGCTGGCTGCCGGCGAAACAAATCGAGATTTTGCCGGGAGCTTGAAAATTTGTTGAACACAGCGAGAAAATTTTTGTCAGTTTTTTTATCCTAAAAAATTAAAATGAATACAGGAATTAACGCAATCAACGAAGCGGTGAAGGACGCGGGCGCGTTCACGCATCCGCTGTTTAACGAACTCGGCAAGGTCATCGTCGGGCAAAATTATCTCACCGAGCGGCTGGTCATCGGTCTGCTCGCCAACGGCCACGTCCTCCTCGAAGGCGTGCCGGGCTTGGCGAAAACTTTGGCCGTCAAATCCATGGCGGCGTGCATCAGCGTGAAATTTTCGCGCCTGCAATTCACGCCGGACATGCTGCCCGCCGACGTCATCGGCACGCAAATTTACAATCCGCAATCCGGCGGCTTCACCACGCGCAAAGGGCCGGTTTTCGCCAATCTCGTTTTAGCCGACGAAATAAATCGCGCGCCCGCCAAAGTGCAAAGCGCGTTGCTCGAAGCGATGCAGGAAAAACAAGTCACGATTGGCGAAAATACTTTCAAGCTCGAAGAACCATTTCTGGTTTTGGCGACGCAAAATCCGATTGAGCAGGAAGGAACTTATCCGCTGCCAGAAGCGCAGGTGGACCGTTTCATGTTGAAATTGAAAATCGGTTATCCGACGCGCGCGGAAGAACGGCAGATTTTGGAAGCGATGGCGAAAACTTCCGGCCAGCCAACTTGCAGCGCGGTCGTCACGCCGCAGCAAATTCTCAAGGCGCGCGAAGTCATCAACGACATTTACGTGGACGACAAGGTGAAGGATTACATCGTGGACCTCGTCTGCGCCACGCGTGACCCGGACCATTACAAGATCGCGGTGAAAGATTTCATCCAGCTCGGCGCGTCGCCGCGCGCGACCATCGCACTCACGCTGGCGGCCAAGGCTTACGCGTTCCTGAAAGGCCGCGGCTACGTCACGCCGCAGGACGTGAAGAGCATCGGCATGGACGTGCTGCGCCACCGCGTGGCCATCACCTACGAAGCCGAGGCCGAGGAAAAGACCAGCGAAACGGTCATCCAGAAAATCTTTGATGAACTGCCCGTGCCGTGAAGGTTATGGAGAAACCGCTTTACGCTTTTGCCGCCAGAGCCAGAACAATGTGGCGTAACTGCCGATGAGCAGATACGCCAATATGATTTTCATGGCGGCGTCAGCGGTTTGGGATGATATGTTCAGCGCATCAGTTAAATTGCCAAGGCAACGGCATGGGCGATGCCAGCCTATCAACCACAAGCTCAACCGATATGCCAATAAGTTTGTGGACAAACAGGCGACAAGAATTGCCCAAAACATTCGAGACTTGCTGAACAAGCATATCCCAGCCACTGCCAATTCAAAAATGCCCGCCACAAACATCAAGTTACCAAATTGCAAACCTAAAATTGGGTCATGCTGCTGTAAAATGCGAGCACCTCCAAACGCACTCCAAACTTTTGCGATGCCCGTAAGTGCAAGAATCAGTCCAACGCTAAGGCGATAATAATTTTTAAACATTCACTTTAGTCAATAAAAACCGCACTTCGCTACCGCTAAAAAATCACAGCCCTCGCTCTATTATGCATTAAGTTAGCATCAACCATTTCGGTTACAATCCATCGTTGAGTTTTTGGATTCCAGACATATCTTATTAAAAAAGGTGTGGCAGCACCCTTGTCATTTATCTTCAAGAAAAAGAATGCGTTGATACAATCAACGCTTCCATTTTCTGACAATATTTCATTTAAAGTCGGATGAACAGTGAAGAAGGAGTATTTTTCGTCCTCATTATTCCAATAGTCAAATCCTTCGTTTGGAAAAGTTGCATTCATTGCATGTCCTCGTTGGACAGAAAACGGAAAAAAGGGATACTGATGCTATGGCGGTGGATGTGAAGTGTAATGGTCGTATTTGAAAATGGCTTCATCAAAACTTACAGCTTCAAAATAATTTTTATAAAGATCGCCGTAGGTAATTTCTTTCAAATATTCACAGCAGGAGGAGAGTTGGTTTTTATTCGGTTAAGCCAGTCAAATAAAAACTTATCATCATTAGGGGCATAATCTGGTAATGTTTTGGGCTTTTTAATCAAACCGTAATAAAATTTAACCTGATATGTGCCTTTTGAAGTCAAATGATGGGATAAGTCATCAAATCGAAAATGCTTCCATTTTTCGAGATTGCCATCGTGATACGCGGAAAAGAAAGTCTGTAACGCTTCTAAATAGGCTTCGCGCATTTGGGGAGACAATGGCGTGCCATCGATTTTTAGCTCCGAAAGTTTTGCCTTTACGGCCTCTTGATCGTCTAGAGGGATATATTTTTTTTGAAGCCAAGCCATAGTGTCTTGGTCTCCCCAATAAGCAAAAGTTTTGGCATCTCCCCAATTCGAATCATCTTTTTTATGAAAAATTGCAGTCATAATTATAATTATCGGGGGCAGGACAAAAATTATT
>CAXUBD010000153.1:0-4221 GCA_964249225.1 uncultured Verrucomicrobiota bacterium
CGTAAAGCTGGCCTTTGGACGAATAAATCCCGATCTCGCGAAAAAATGCGTCGAGACCAAATGTCCGCGCCTCGTCAGGAATGATCGGAACGATATTTCGGTTGATGCCTTTGTGCCGCAATAGAACGCGCAGCACATTTCCGAAAGCAGTCGTCGTGGAAATTTCCGAGTTCGAGCCTTTGAAAAAATCGGCGAAATAATCCAGCTTCGGCACGTCCATGATGACCGGCTTGAATTTCCGTTGCGGCAGAAAACCACCGAGCGCTTGGCGGCGTTCCAAAAGATATTTTATTTCCGCACTTTCAGCAGGCGGACGATAAAACGGCGTTTCCGCGATCACGTCGTCAGAAATCGGAATGTTGAAACGTCCGCGAAATTCGCGAAGTTCCTTTTCATTCATTTTTTTCTGGTTGTGCGTGATGTTGCGGCCTTCGCCCGCTTCACCGAGGCCGTAACCTTTGACGGTTTTTGCGAGAATCACCGTCGGCTGGCCTTTGTGTTCGACCGCCGCTTTGTAGGCCGCATAAACTTTTTTCGTGTCGTGGCCGCCGCGCAGCAATTTGTGAATCTGCTCATCGCTCAAGTGATTCACGAGTTCGAGCAGTTCAGGATATTTGCCGAAAAAATGTTCGCGCGTGTAGCTGCCCGGCTCGACGCAATACTTTTGATATTCGCCGTCCAAACATTCTTCCATGCGTTTGAGCAACAGCCCGGATTTGTCGCGCGCGATGATTTCATCCCATTCGCTGCCCCAAATCACCTTGATGACGTTCCAGCCCGCGCCACGAAAAAGCCCTTCGAGTTCCTGGATAATTTTTCCGTTGCCGCGAACCGGCCCGTCGAGCCGCTGCAGATTGCAGTTGATGACCCAGATCAAATTGTCGAGACCTTCGCGCGCGCCGAGCGTGATAGCGCCAAGTGATTCGGGTTCGTCCGATTCGCCGTCGCCGACAAAGCACCAGACTTTTGGTTCTTCGCCGGAAATCAAACCGCGTGCTTTCAAGTAACGATTGAACCGCGCCTGATACAGCGAACCGATTGGACCAAGCCCCATCGAAACCGTCGGGAACTGCCAGAATTCCGGCATCAAATATGGATGCGGATAAGACGACAGCCCGCCGCCTTCCGCAAGTTCCTGACGGAAATTTTGCAAATGCGTTTCGCTCAAGCGGCCTTCGAGAAACGCGCGCGCATAGATGCCCGGCGCGGCGTGGCCTTGAAAATAAATCTGGTCGCCGGTGAAATCGCCCTTCGCGCCACGGAAAAAATGGTTGAACCCGATTTCATAAAGCGTCGCCGCCGACGCGTAGCTGGAAATGTGTCCGCCGACATTCGTCGTGGAGTTCGCCTTCACGACCATCGCCATCGCGTTCCAGCGCATGAGGCTTTTGATGCGATTTTCCACGCGCCAGTCGCCGGGATATTTTGGTTCGTTCGCGACGGGAATCGTGTTGACGTAAGGCGTCGTCAGCCCCGCCGATGGACGCGGCACCGAGCGCAATTGATCCGCCAGTTTTTCCAAAAGTTGCGCCGTGCGTTCCGGTCCCTGACTTTGCAACGAAAGTTCAAAAACAGATTGCAGTGATTCGCTCCACTTGTCGCCGTTTCCGTTCCCCGACGACGAATCGGAATGAGAGCGCGAACCGTAAATTTCTTTTTTCTCGATGTTCACTGTGTTATTCACTGGATTTCTGGCACGCAAAAGGTGCGCAAACAATAAAACCCAACTTGACCGCCAACGCCAGCGAAATCCATGAAGTATCTCGACCTCACGCTCCCCTCGCCCGCCGAAAATCTTGCCTGCGACGAGGCGCTGCTCGATTGGTGCGAGACAGGATATCACGACGAAACGCTTTTGTTTTGGGAGCCGCGCGAAACTTTCGTCGTCGTCGGTTATGCGAATAAAATTGTGACGGAAGTGAACGTCGCCGCGTGCGAGAGAAAAAAAATTCCGATTTTCCGGCGCTGTTCTGGCGGTGGCACCGTCGTGCAAATGCCCGGCGGATTGAATTACAGTCTGATTTTGCGAATCGCCGAAAACGGTCCGACGCGGAACATTTCCAGCGCAAATCAATTTATCATGAAAAAAAATCGCGCGGCGATTGAAACGCTTTTGACTCAATGCAAAATCAAAAATTTGAAATCAAAAATTTCCGTCCGCGGCCACACCGATCTTTGCATTGGCGATCTGAAATTCGCCGGGAATTCCCAGCGCCGCCGGAAAAACTTTTTGCTCTTTCATGGAACGCTGCTCCTCAACTGCGACCTCATGCTCATCAGCGAATTGCTGCTCATGCCGTCGCTGCAACCGGATTATCGCGCCAGCCGTTCGCACTTGGATTTTATCACCAACTTGAATCTGCCCGCCGTAAAAGTGAAAGCCGCGCTAGCAAAAGAATGGAACGCGAATGAGGAATTGAAAAATCCGCCGCTCAAAGAAATTTCCCAGCTCGCTCGCGAAAAATACGCGACGCGTGAATGGAATTTTAAGTTCTAAATTCAGACAGGATTAACAGAATTATGCAGAATTAAAAGACCGCTTCGCCTGCAATAATTGAAATTTTGTTAATCCTGTTAATTCTGTCTAAAAAGTTTTACAATCGCTCCGCCAGCGCAGCCTGGCTCTTCGCAAAAATTTCCTTGTGCAGCGAATTCCCGTGCGCATCAATCGTCACAACCGCAGGAAAATCTTCAATCTCCAATTCCCAGATCGCTTCCGGCGCGCCGAATTCTTTCATCATATAAACATTGCGGACTTTTTTGACGCAATCCGCCAGCACCTGCGCCGCGCCGCCGACGGCGTGCAGATACACGCAGCCAAATTCCTTGCACGCTGCGAGCGTTTTTTCGCCCATACCGCCTTTGCCGATGACGCCGCGAATCCCGAAATCGCGGATGACCTGCCATTGATACGGCTCTTCTCGGATGGACGTGGTCGGGCCGGCGGCGGTGCATTTCCATGAACCGTCGTCCTGCTTCATCATCACCGGGCCGCAATGATACAGAATCCCGTCGCGCATCTTCACTTCCGGCGGCAGCTTGCCGCCCTCGTGCAAATACTTGTGCACGGCATCGCGCCCCGTGTGAATGACGCCGGAAATCAAAACTTCGTCGCCGACTTTCAGCGCGCGGATTTTTTCTTCGGAAAATGGAAAGGAAAGTTTAATCATGGCAATAAAATCATGTTGGCGGGTTAATTTTATCCAAAACTGATCGTTTGAACCAAGCGGGAATCCGGTCTGATTTCAACTCCAACTCTTTGCCATCTGTGATTTCCGCGAGCCAAGTGTGCCGCTTATTGTCGCCGGAATTGTCGAATACATAAGCGCGATTCGCGTGTCGTATCGCGTCCATCAATAAATCAAGGGAACGATAATAGCGCGGCGCAATCCGGTCTTCCGGCACAGAGTGACCGTCCAGTTTAACACGGTTGCGAACGCGGGAAATGTTGATTTCAGGATCGTCCGTCGCGATGAAATATAAATAGGTTCGATAGCCTGTTCTTTGCGCCTGTTCCAGCAACGTCACCTTGTTCGGATGTGACATGACGGTCTCAAACGTAAATGAAATTTTTAGTTCCAGAAGTTTTTGTCGGAGAAAATCACACGCTACAGACGCGAAGTACGAATTGATTTCCACTTTCGTAAAATCCAGCCGACTCTTGGCAAACCCAAGACGTTTCGTCGCATCGCTAAATCCAGCAGAATTTAAAAATGAAGAACCATTGAAGAATGACAACACCTCGACGGCAGTCGTTGTCACGCCATAGGCTGTGAAATCCAGAACACCCTGCCTGCGAATTTCCAGTTCGATCTCATCCGGGTTCAAATATACTCCCAGCAATTCTTTCGGCAGGTAGGATTTCAACAGGCTTTTGCCAGAACCGTTCGGCCCGGCAAACATCCGAAGGCGTGGGGTGGAAGCGCTCACCGAATGGT
The DNA here is from genome assembly GCA_964249225.1 of uncultured Verrucomicrobiota bacterium. GTDB lineage: Bacteria > Verrucomicrobiota > Verrucomicrobiia > Limisphaerales > UBA11358 > UBA11358. Next base: position 3,939 of record CAXUBD010000153.1, read on the forward strand.
GATTTTGCTGCCGGATACCACTTGCGTTGGCGGCTCGATTTCCTTCACTCGCCGACGCGAACCATCGGGAGAAACTTCGTAAATGACGCCATCTTCGGACTGAAACACATTAAGACCAAACTGTAGCGCTTCCTTGCGGGCGGTGTCAAAAGCGAGGCCTGACAATGGTGGAAACTGATTTTCCAATTTCTCAATGTTGTTTTCTTGATCTGCCATAGCGAACCTTTCGTGAATAAGAATAACGCGCATGACGATTCAAAGCAACCGCGTTCTCCTATTTGCT
>CAXUBD010000153.1:4231-5162 GCA_964249225.1 uncultured Verrucomicrobiota bacterium
TCACCATCCGTGCCGAGCAGCACGCCCTGACGCCGATACGCCCAGCACATGTAGCTGATGCTCACGAAAAAGGACGCGGGCAGCCGGTTCGCCGCGCAAATCTTCACGCCCAGCAGCGTCGTCTTGCCGCCGAATCCCATCGGGCCGATGCCGAGTTCGTTCGCCGTCTTCAAGATGTCCTGCTCCAGCGCGTCGAGTTCGGGGACCGGATTGCGGTCGGGGATCAGCCGCAGGAATTGCGTCTTGCTCATCTCGTAGCCCGTCGCGCGGTCGCCGCCGATGCACACGCCGAGGATGCCCGGCCCGCAGCCTTTGCCCTGCGCCTGCAACACCGCGTCTAAAATTACTTTGCGGCAACCATCCAAATCGCGGTTTGCATTTAATTTTTCATTCGGCAAGGAATATTGCGCGCCAACATTTTCGCAGCCGCCGCCCTTGAGCACGAGCTTCACGGAAATTTCCGGCGAACGATGCTGATGAAAATGAAACGCCGGCGCGCCCGGCCCGCAATTCGTGCCATCGTTTTTTCCGGTGAGCGAATCAACGGAGTTTTGGCGCAGAAAACCTTTTTTCGTCGCGAGCTTTACGGCTTCGCGCGCAGTTTCGGTGAAAGCGATTTGATCGAAGCCGACTGGACCATTCACATAAAACAAAATGCTGCCGGTGTCCTGACAGATCGGCTGCGATTTGTTTTTGGCGATGGCGATGTTTTTATCAATGATCTTCATCGCATTAGCCGCAAGGGAATTTTTCTTTTCATTTTCCAGCGACGTAAGAACGGCCTGATGCACGTCATTCGGAATTTCCGCCGATGTGCGGCGGATAAGTTCAAGCAGTGAATCTTGCAATTGACTCATAAATATTCTCCAGCGTAAGACCTCGCGGCGAAGGCGTCAATTGCGCGCGGTTGCATTTTACGCCGCCGCTGGTT
>CAXUBD010000153.1:5172-7359 GCA_964249225.1 uncultured Verrucomicrobiota bacterium
CAACCAACCGGCCACACCAGCTTCGCCGAAAAACTTTTCACGCCTGTGCGCTTTGGAATCCTCCTCGCGCTGCTGATCTTTGCCGCGTTTCCGCAAGTCATTCTCGGCTTGGAAACATTCGTCGCGCGCGATTTTGGATTTTTTGCGTATCCACTCGCCCATTTTCAACGCGACTGTTTCTGGCGTGGCGAACTGCCGTTTTGGAATCCCTACAACCAGTGCGGCGTTCCATTCCTCGCGCAATGGAACACGATGCCACTTTATCCACCGTCGTTGATTTATCTCACGCTGCCGCTGGAATGGTCATTGAGTTTTTTCTGTCTGATGCATTTGTGGTTCGCGGGATTCGGAATGTTTTTTCTCGCGCGCCGCTGGACGGGAAATTCCTTTGCCGCCGCGTTCGCAGGCGTCGCATTCTCATTCAACGGCTTCACGCTCAATCTGCTCATGTGGCCGAGCCACATCGCGACGTTTGCGTGGATGCCATGGGTCGTGCTGGCGGTTGAACTCGCGTGGCGCGAAGGTGGACGAAAAATAATCTTGGCCGCCATCGTCGGCGCGATGCAAATGCTCGGCGGCGGACCAGAAACCATTTTTCTGACGTGGCTGCTGCTGCTCGCGTTGTGGATTCAACGACTCGCCACGAATCCATTTGCGCGGAAAAAATTCTGGCGATTTCCGATTGTGATTTTTCTAGTCATCGCGCTTTCTGCCGCGCAACTGCTGCCGTTCCTCGACCTTGTCGCGCACGCGCAACGCGAAACTGGCTACACTGATTTACGCTGGTCCATGCCCGGCTTTGGCCTGGCCAATTTTCTTGTGCCCCTGGCGTTCGGCTCGACGCACACGGAAGGAATTTTTTTTCAGCGCGGCCAATATTGGACTTCATCCTATTACCTCGGTCTCGGCACGCTCTGGCTTGCGCTGCTGTCGCTGTGGGTGGGACGAGACTCCGTCGAGACGAAATCAAAAATCCGGTTGCTCGGCGCGATGACCGTGCTCGCGTTGATTTTTGCGCTCGGCGAAAACACGTTCATCTACCCTGCCCTGCGCAAAATCATTCCGCAATTGAGCTTCATCACGTATCCGATCAAATACGTTTCGCTTGTGGCTTTCATTGCGCCGCTGCTCGCCGCATTCGCGCTCACGCGTTTGCAGAACTCGCATGCCCAACAAAAATTAAATTATCAAAAACGAATTCTTTTTCTCGGAGCGATTTTATTCGCGCTCATCGCCGGAATTCTTTTTTGCGCGTGGCAATTTCCGTTTCAATCGGACGACGTTCACGCGACGTTGCTCAACGGCTTGTCGCGCGCGGCCTTCCTGATTTTGACTGGCGTTTTGATATTCTTTTTCACGTGTGAAACAAAAAACAGCCTGCGCCGTTTTGCGCCGTTGATTCTGATTCTGGTCGCGTGGCTTGACGTTTTCACGCACGAGCCGACGCAGAATCCGGCCGTGCCGCCAAGCGCCTATGAATTAAATCTCGCGCGCACGAAACTCGCGATGAATCCGCAACCCGAACTCGGCGGCTCACGCGCGATGGTTTCGCCCAAGGCGTTCATGGATTTCATTCATTTCGCGTTGAGCGATCCCAAAAATAATTTCCTGGCGAAGCGGCTGGGTTATTGCGCCGATTGCAACCTGCTCGACGACGTGCCGAAAACGGACGGGTTTTTCTCGCTCACGCCGCGCGAAAGCGACGGCCTGATTTCCCTGCTTTACGGCGCTACCAACGCGGATTTTCCGAAACTAAATGATTTCATGGGCGTCTCGCAGATCACCGCGCTGGACGAATTTTTCCACTGGCAATCGCGCACCAATTTTCTGCCGCTCGTGACCGCCGGGCTAAAACCCATTGTTCTCGACGACGCAAAAACGTTGCAAGCATTCGCGCAAAATGATTTTGACGGCGGCAAAATGGTTTTTCTGCCGCCGGAAGCGAAATCATTTGTGACCGTTTCCAATCAAACCACCGCCAAAATTCTTAATTCTAAATTCGAAACGCAAAGCATGACCGCAGAAGTCGAGGCCGCCGAGCCATCCCTCGTCGTCGTCGCGCAAACGTATTATCACAACTGGCGCGTTTATGTTGACCGCCAGCCGACCCATTTGTTGCGCGCAAATTATGCGTTTCAAGCGTTTCAAATCCCGGCGGGCAAACACAAAATCCATCTTGCTTACGAA
>CAXUBD010000154.1:0-7305 GCA_964249225.1 uncultured Verrucomicrobiota bacterium
GCATGGCAACGTGATCGAAGTCGCCACCGGCGATGTCGGCATTGACGAAGCGTGCAGCGGCATCCGCTCGTTTCAAGCCACGCTGATGATCTCGCTTTTTCTCGGCGAATTTTACCGGCTGAATTTGACGCGCCGGATAGTTTTGGTTTTCGGCGGATTCGCCATGTCCTTTCTGTTCAACCTCGCGCGCATGTCCGTGCTCGTATGGATCGCGGCGCATCAAGGTATCTCGGCGATCGCGAAATGGCACGACCCGACGGGCGTGACGATTTTGCTAGCGTGCTTCTGCGGCCTGTGGGGATTGGGAATTTTTCTGGCGCGACGAAAAATTTCCAAACCGCCGCGCCCTGAAGTTGATTCGCAAATAAAATTTAAAACGCCCGCCCGCCCGCTTTTGCCATTGCTGATTTCTCTCGGCATTTGGATTTTCGCCGTCGAAATCTCCGTCGAATTCTGGTATCGCTCGCACGAAGCGCGATTGCCCGTCGCGCAGCAATGGACCATCGCGTGGCCGACAAATAATCCGAGCTTTAAAGAATTGCCGCTGCCGGAGCGGACACAGCAAATCCTCCGTTACAACGAAGGCCGCAGCGCGGCGTGGACGGAAAACGATGTCGCATGGCAGGCGATTTTTCTGCGCTGGAATCCGGGGCGAACGGCTGTGCATCTCGCGCAAAACCACACGCCCGAAGTTTGTATGACCGGTGCCGGCCACACGTGGACCACGATTTCAGAAAGGGAATGGTTCGACGTTCGCGGCTTGCGTCTGCCTTTTCTTGTCTGCGAAGTGACCGACGTGCCGCATCCGTTTTTTGTATTTTATTGTTTGTGGGATGATCGCGCGAGCGCGCAGGGCCAGAGCACGATGCTGCTGACGTTCGGCAACCGCCTCGCGCCCGTGCTGGCCGGTCTGCGTAATCCAGGCCAACGCTCGCTGGAAATCGCCGTCAGCGGCGTGGCCGACGCCGATGCCGCAGAAAACGCTTTGCACGAGCAATTACAAAAACTGGTGATCGTGAAATGAAAATGGGCAGGATTATAGCGCAAATTTTCTTAGGTGAACTTGCATCCTTCGTGTGAAAATAAGAAAGGCGCGTCTTGCACGCGCCTTTGAAAAATCAGAGACGATTATTTCAACTTCGCCAGCACCGCTTTGACCGCCTCGAAGTTCGGCAAATCTTTCGGCGTCGGGGTTTGTTCGCTGTATTGCACCACGCCGCTTTTATCAATCACGAACGCCGCGCGCGCCGCCGTGTCGCCCACGCCCGCGAGCATCGGGAACACCACGTCGTATTGCTTGATGACCACCTTGTTCAGGTCGCTGGCGAGCTTGATCTGAATGTTGTTCGTCTTGGCCCACGCTTCCTGCGCGAACGGACTGTCCACGCTGATGGCGATGACGTCCGCGCTGGCAAAAGCATTCAGGCCGTTGGACACGTCGCACAGTTCCGTGGTGCAAACGCTCGTGTAGGCGAGCGGGAAAAACAGGAGCACGGTGTTGGTCTTGCCGAAATTATTGCTCAACTTCACGTCCACGAGGCCGGAGGCGGTCTTGGATTTGAGCGTGAAATCAGGGGCTTTGGAGCCGACAGGAATGGGCATAATTATTTTGGTTTTGAATTTTAATTGTTAAATCTGCTGCGGAGAATTTTGGGAGTTGAACCGACGCATGTCAATTGTTTAGCCACAGAGGCACAGAGACATCGAGCAAGCAAAATTGTTTTTCTCTGCGGCTCTGTGCCTCTGTGGCAAACAAATTTCTATAATACCGCCAGCACTTCCGCCGCGTGTTCTTCCGGTTTCACTTCCGGCCAGATTTTTTTGATCTTGCCGTCCGGCCCGATGAGAAATGTCACGCGATAGACGCCGAGATATTTTTTACCCATGAAATTTTTCTCGCCCCAAACGCCGTAAGCTTCGACAATCTTTTTGTCTTCGTCGGCCAGAAGCGTGAACGGCAGCTTGAATTTCTCAAGGAACTTGTCGTGCGACTTCACTGAATCGGGACTGATGCCGAGAACGATTGCGCCGCGCTTTTTGAATTCAGAAAAATTGTCGCGAAATCCACACGCCTGCTTCGTGCAGCCCGGCGTGTCGTCTTTCGGATAAAAATATAAGATGACATTTTTTCCAAGATAATCCGCAAGCGAAATTTTCCCGCCGCCGCTCGTCGCCACCGTGAACGCCGGAGCTTGGTCGCCTTCCTTGAGTTTCAGTTCAATTGCTTTTGCCATAAAAATTCATCCGCAGATTACGCGGATTTCGCAGATTGAAAATAAAATTAATCCGCGTAATCCGCGGTTTATTTTTTAATCGCGGAACTGGCCGGATGCGTGCCGAGTTGTTTGATGCCGTCCAAAACATAAAGCAATCCCGAAACGCCCGTGCAGATCGCCGCGCCGAGCGTCAGATATTTCAGCCACAACACGCCGCGACCGAAATCCCACTTCAACAAAATCCAGATGACGACGGCCATTTGCAGCACCGTCGCGATTTTGCCGGTGAAGCGCGGGCGCACGACGATTTTGCCGACGGTGAACCGGATGACGGCCACGCCGAGCAGGATCAGCAAATCGCGCCCGATGATCGTGCCGGTGAGCCAGAGCGGAATCTGGCCGAGAAAATTTCCGTGATTGAAACTCAACGTGACGATGCCCGAAACCAAAAGCAATTTGTCCGCGAGCGGGTCGAGGATTTTTCCCAGCTCGCTGATCTGATGGTAACGCCGCGCGATGTAGCCGTCCACGCCGTCCAGGATCGCGGCGATGGCAAAGGCCAGCAACGCCGCCAGCCGGTGCGCCTCGTTGCCGGAGCGGACGTAGTAAATCAGTTCGACGACAAAAAACGGGATCAGCAGGATGCGCAGGATGGTGATTTTGTTGGCGGTCGTCATTGATAAAGTTTTGAGTTGTTAATTTTGAATTTTAAGTCAAAGCGAAGGGCGCGTAACTAAAAACTCAAAATTAAAAATTTAAACTCGGTTTGATTTCTTCCGGTAAATAAACCACCAGAACCAGAGCGTTCCCAGCGCGCCGCAGATGGTCGCGCCGATGAAATTCGCCTGCGGACTCACGCTCCACAGCCACGCGCCGAGAAACGAGCCGGCCGTCACCGTGCAGTCGCGGATGAGATAATACGCGCCGTAAGTCCGCGCGCGCAGTTCCGGCGCGGCCTCGCCGATGATGAGCGCCTTGCGCGCCGGTTCGCCAAATTCCTTCAGCCCGCGCACGACGAACGCCAGCGCGAGCCACCGGAAATCGTGCGCCCAGAGCAGCGTCACCGGAAACAGCGTGAAGAACACAAACGTGATCAAGACGAACGGTCGGCGGCCGTATTTGTCCGCGAGATGCGCGACGGGAATGTAGCAAAACATCGCCGTGACCATTTCAAACGTGACAAGATAACCAAATTGCTGCGCCGTCAAACCGCCGTGATCCATCGCCCACAAAATGATGAACGCATACGGAATCCGTTCGCAGAAGCGGATTAAAATATCGCTGACGAGCAATTCGCGCAGCGCGGGTGTGAAAGTTTTGACGACGATGAGAAATGAAATGGTAGGGCGACGCTGCTGCGTCGCCGGGCTGACCGGCAGGTCAGCCCTACCAGCGTCCGGTTCAAACATGAACCATTGAAACGCCAGCGTCAGCAAACTCATTGCGATGCAGAGCGCGAGCGCGTAACGCACGCCGTCCGTCCAGCCGAAACGCGTGAGCAGCCAGCCGCCGAGCAGCGGGCCAATCATCATCGGCACGCGGCGGATCATGGATTGCACGCCGACGCCCATCGTGTGGCGATTGCTTTTCAGCGACGTGGCGATGACCGAAAGTGTCGCGGGCAACGACAACGCGCTCCACGCGAGAAATAAAAACGAGCCGAGCAGCAACGCGAGCCAGCTTTGCCAGACCAAAACCAAAATATAACCCGCGATAGAAATCAAACTGAACAACAGCAGCGATTTTCTTTGTCCCCAATGATCGGTGAGCCAGCCGCCGGGATACGCGTAAATCGCGCCGAGAAATGTTTGCAGCGCGTCGAACAGCCCGATGACAAAAATAATTTGCGCCGCCGACATTGCGCCGTGCGCCAGCACCTCAATATATTTTGGCGCGAAGCCGAGCCACAATTTTTCGCCCGTGCCCGCGAGCAACATCGCGACGAGCAGCAACGACGTATTTCGCCGCAGCGCGAGAAATTCGGAAACGTTTTTCAAACTCATCGGCGAAAAAATCTGTCACGAATTTCACGAATTGGCACGAATTGAATTTGCGGCTTGCCAAGCGCGCCATTTCTTCGCTCAATTTTGCCCGACAATGAAAAATTCAACTGACAAGCCGCTCGTCGGCATTTTGATGGGCAGCGATTCGGACTGGCCGACCATGAAACTCGCCGCCGTAGCGCTGAAAGAATACGGCATCGCCAGCGCAGCCAAAGTGATTTCCGCGCACCGCGATCCGCGCGGGCTGGAAGAATATGTTTCCGGCGCGCCGGCGCGCGGCATCAAAGCCTTCATCTGCGGCGCGGGCGGCGCGGCGCATCTGGCGGGCGTCACGGCGGCGTTCACGACGTTGCCGGTGATTGGTGTGCCGATTTTGGGAAAATCCATGGACGGACTGGATTCACTTTTATCCATGGTGCAAATGCCGCCGGGCGTGCCGGTCGCGACGGTCGCGATCAACGGCGGTCGCAACGCGGGAATTCTCGCCGCGCAAATCATCGCCACCGGCGACGAGCGGTTGCAGGAGGAATTTAAAAAATTCAAAGTGCGATTGATGGAAGAATCGCGCGCGAAAAACAAAACGCTCGCGCAAGACGTTAAATAGTTAAATGGTTGAATCGTTAAATCGTTTTCAACAACGCCGATTCACCAATTTAACATTTCAACAATTCTACAAAAATAAATGGAACAGCTCATCGCAGGCGTTCACAAGTTTCAGCGCGACCAGTTTGGCAATTACCGCAAACTCTTCCGCAAACTTTCAGAGGAAGGCCAGAATCCGCACACGTTGTTCATCACTTGTTCGGATTCGCGCGTGCTGGCGGAACTCATCACGCAGAGCAAGCCGGGCGATTTGTTCGTCGTGAAAAACGTCGGCAACATCGTTCCGCCGTCGAGCGCCACGGGCAGCACCAATTCCACCGCCGCCGCGATCGAGTTTGCCGTCGAGACGTTGCGCGTGAGCGACATTGTGATTTGCGGCCATTCGCAGTGCGGCGCGATGTCAGCGTTGCTCGGCGAAAATCCAGGAGGGAAATCCATGCCGCATCTGCGCGAATGGCTGAACCTCGCCACACCCGTTTTGGAAACAATGCGCTCGCAATACAGCCATCTCGCAAAAATGGCTGAACGGATTGATGCCGCCGCCGCCGAGAATGTTTTGTTCGCGCTGGAAAATCTGCACAGCTATCCGTGCGTTCAGGACCGGCTGATGGACGGCACGCTGCGGTTGCACGGCTGGTTTTTTCAGATCGCGACGGCGGAACTTTTTGCTTACGACCCGGAGTTGTTGCAATTTCAGCCGCTGGTGCAGGAGAAATAGAGCAACTTTGCAGTCAACTTTCGGAGCTTGATCGTCTGAATTTGACTTCGACAATTATGCCAGATTGAAGACGCAGGTTGGATTTGAAAATTGGTTCTACAAAATTATCGCGCTTACGGTGCCGGTTCGGCCAACATTTTCTGAACAACGGGCTCGACGTAGTGCGGTTGCAGGCCGACGGCACGGACGATGCCTTTGCGGTCAATGACGACATAGGTGGGATAGTAATGCACAGCCCACGCTTTCTCGGTTTTTAATTCCGGATCGCAAGCGGCCGGATATTGAATGTCATGTTCTTTGGCGTTGCTGACAAAACTTTCCTGACCATTCCCGTCAGTGCAGACACCGATCACGACCAATCCTTGATCCTTGTATTTTTTAAGAAGCTCATTGTTGTGGGGAATGGCTCTCATGCACGGGCCACACCAAGTGGCATAAAGATCCACGACGATAACTTTTCCTTTTATGTCGGCGGCGGTGATACCGCCATTTATCCAATCGCTGACATGAAAGGCTGGCATGTGTTTGCCTTCGAGGGCCGCATGATCGGCTCGATATTCAGGCTTGTCATCCCAAGTCCAACTATCTGGAAATTCGCCCGCGCGAGCGGCTACTCTGCCAAAAGCGATCAAAACCAATGAGGCGAAAATGATTTTTGCTTTCATATTGGTGGAGGTTCTAACACAAGTCATCGCTGGCAGGCAATTGGAAAAGTGACCGGCTTCGCTTCATTTGGACAATCGCATTTCCATTTGTTAACCTTCAAAAAAATTATGAGTCTGGAAAACAAAGAAGCCGCTGGTGGGAAAGGCAACCTGCCTCCGTCCGATTTCATCCGCGACATCGTGGCGAAGCACGTCGCGGAGCAAAAATATCCGCGCATCCACACGCGTTTCCCGCCGGAGCCGAACGGCTATCTGCACATCGGCCACGCGAAAAGCATCTGCCTGAACTTCGGCATCGCGCGCGAATTCGGCGGCGTCTGCAATCTGCGCATGGACGACACGAATCCCGCGAAGGAAGACGTCGAGTATGTGGATTCGATCCAGACAGACGTGAACTGGCTCATCGGCGATTGGGCCGAAGACCGGCTCGGCCTCAAGCCCAAAGGTAAAACGCCGGAGACCATCAGCGGCGACGGCAAACGCGATTTTTTTCTGCCGGCGATTTTCGGAACGTCGGAAACTGAACGCAAAAATTCAGCCACGAAGTTCGAGCCATTTTACGCGAGCGATTACTTCGACCAGATTTACGATTACGCGGAGCAATTGATCGAACGCGGCAAAGCCTTCGTCTGCGATTTGTCGCCGGCGGACATGGAATTTTATCGCGGCGCGCCGGATCGTCCGGGCAAAGATTCGCCGTTCCGCAATCGCACGCCGGAAGAAAATCTTGATCTGTTCCGCCGCATGCGCGACGGCGAATTTCCCGACGGCGCGCGCACGCTCCGCGCGAAGATTGACATGGCGTCGCCGAACATCTGGCTGCGCGACCCGGTCATTTATCGCATCAAGCACGCCGAGCATCATCACACCGGCGCGAAATGGAAAATTTATCCGATGTATGATTTCGCGCACGGCTTGAGCGATTACATCGAAGGCGTCACGCACAGCATCTGCACTCTGGAATTTGAAGTGCATCGTCCGCTTTACGACTGGATTTTGGAAAATCTCAATCTGCCGCGCGCGTTGCCGAAACAATATGAATTCGCGCGGCTCAATTTGAGCTACACACTTTTGAGCAAACGAAAATTGCTCCAGCTCGT
>CAXUBD010000155.1:0-7179 GCA_964249225.1 uncultured Verrucomicrobiota bacterium
TGATGGGCTGGGCGGCGGTGCTGGCGGTGGAAACTGCTGCACGATGATGATGCGCGGCGGCGGCGATGGCTTCCGCCAAAATCCGCCGCGCAAAATCCAGATGATGAGCAGGGGCGAAAGCCATACCAGCACCATGTAGATGTAAATGCCGTAGTCCTGGATGGCTGCATCCAAGAAATGAAACACCGGATTCAATACGTCGAGTGGACTCACAATCATATTGCCTCCTTTAATTGAGCGTTACGGCCGTTTGCGTGGATTCCATCGGCCTTGAATTGGTCAACGGCACAATCTTTTGCTCATATTCTTCGAGCGATGGACAGACTGCCACGCCGCCGCTCGCGTAGGCTTGATGCACCGCTTCCGAATCATGTCCCAACGCATTTTGCGCCCAACGCTGCGGATAACCACAAGCCCGCGCCCGCTGCGCCCACGCATAGCGGTAGGAATGAAGCGACACGCCTTTGATTTCCAGCAACCGGATACGTCGGCAAAATTCAGCCGAGCGCGCCGAGGCGTTGCTCTCGGCGATCTTCGGCAGCAGCAAGCCTTCCGATGGCAAAGAGCGGAGCAATTCTTCAAGTTGTTTGCCGATTTGCAAATGCGCCCATTCGCCGGTTTTCTTTCGCTGATACGAAAGGATGCGCCGTTGCCAGTCAATGTATTCGGCGCGGAGCAACGCGCCGTCGGTCTGCGCCGCGCCGGTCTCCCAAAGCAGTTCGTAATACAAGCGGCGGTCGGGATTCTTTTCGGCGGCAAGAATCCGCTCGTGTTCTTCCCGTGTGATGGCGCGCTTGGGTTTGGTCTCGACGGTCGGCCACAATTTGGGCGGCAGAATCGGCCACGGCAGCCAGCCAAAACCCATTGCCAGATTATACAGGCAGCGCACAAATCCGTTGGTCATCACGCCGCCTTCCTTCAAAATCTTTAGCAGGTCGTCGCTGGTGGTTTCAATCAGCTTCATCTTGAGCAAAATGTTTTGCGGCTGGCGCAGGGAAGTTTTGCGGCGGTGCGCTTGGGTTTCCGCATTGCCGCGACTGCAAAACTCGTCAACCACATTCTGCCAAGTGCGCGCCAGCAATTTGGGGTCTTGGGATGTGAGGTAGGCTTTTGCCAGTGACATTCCGATCACCGGACGCGCGGAAGTCATGTTGCGCGTGGTGCGGATTTGTTCGGCCTCCTGTTTGTTGCGCGTCTGCAAACTTTCGCGAACGCCAGTTTGGGAGTCGTGGATGTAATAAATCCCGCCTCGCCGATAGAGCCAGTATCTTTGCTTTTTCATATTTCGCCTTTCGTCTTTATTACGTTAGGCGAAATGAACTGATTAGCGTTAATCAGCAGTGGGAGAGTTATCAGCGATTAACCCGAATTGTAGCGGAGTCGCCGTTTCTCACACAGTTTCTCACACACTTTGGCGTTTTTCAGCCTCCTTGAAAGCGAAACCCGTTGATTTTCAACGGGCGAAAAAATGGCTCCAGAGGAAGGACTCGGAGACCGAATGCCATTTATTTCGATGAAAATACTATCATTTCAACCAATAAAATCAAGCTAATCTTTCAAAATCCGCACTTACTCGGTCACTACTCATTTGCTACTTTTACTACACGTTTCACTACACACTTTGCGATTCGAGCGGATTGCCAGCCATGATAAAAATACAGTCCATAAGTTTGGGTCAGCACGCAAAATAACCAAGTTCGCGGAGCGATGAGCGGTTGCCATTGCCGATAATCACATGGTCAATCAATTCCATTTTCAAAAGCTGACCGGCGCGGATGAGGTCGCGGGTCACTTTGATGTCGGCGTCTGACGGTGTGCTTTCGCCGCTTGGGTGATTGTGCATGAGAACCAACGCGCTGGCGGCGGTCACGATGGCGAGCCGGAACACTTCGCGGGTATGGACTAGCAAGGTGTCCATCGTGCCGATGGAAACGATTTGATGCCCTTTGACTTTCTTACGGGTGTTCAAAAGCAGCACGGCCAAACATTCACAGTCGGGGTTAAAATGCGGATGGGTGGCGATGTGCAATTTCCAGTAGTCTGCGGCTTTGTCGGGGGTATCGCATTGCTGCAACGATTCAGGCGTGGGACACTCGCGCAAAGGCGTCACCTTGTATTCATAGGGGCTGGCCGGAAACTTGAACGGCTGGACGAGCGTTTCCATGCCGGTGAAAAATGGCGTGGTGTTCATGGCGATTTCAGGCGTTGAAAGTGACAACGGAACGCGAACCATATTTGCCGCGCGGGTCGCCGAAATGGACAAAGTAAGGAGCGCAAGCCCCGCAAGGGTGCTGCCAAAGACAACGGCGTTGATTCCAGTGAAAACCCAAACGCCAAAGGGTGTTCGCGGCGGCACGGTGGCTGCGGGCGGGAAAATCCAGCCAAATCCAACGGCCAACGATTTCAGCCAGTTCGTATTGGGTGGGTAGTTGGGCTTTGAGCAAGTCCAAGACGGTCTGCGTGGACAACTCACGGTTGGCGCGGTGCGCGGCGAAGGCGCGGGTTTTTGAAACCGACGATGGCCGGACATTCGCCGGTGCTGACGCTTCGCTTCTGTGATTTGTTGTGTTCATAGCTTTTTTTTGAAACCGCTGTCCGTCACCCTGCCGTTTGCTGCTCGCTTCACTGGCCGGGAGACAGCAAGCCGTGCGCGACCGCGCATCAAAAAAACCCGGCGAAAGCTAAAACCGTGACAGCGGCGGAAGGGCAAGAGGAGACGCTGGCGCGGTTTTAGCTATCGCCTCAAACCTCGGCTTGGTGTCGGACGAGCGAGCAGCAAACGGCGGGGTGATGGCGGGCGTGAAAAAAGGCGAAGACACACAACCTAACTCGCCTTTTTGGGGCGCGAGACGAAAACGCCGCCAGAGTTTTTCTGACGGCGTTTTGGGGTCGCGCGGGGGAAATGTCGCGGCAAATTATTTTGCCGTGCGGTCAATGGTTTGGATCAGCTTTTCGGTTTCCTGTTGCAACGATTGAATCTGATCTTCCGGCAGATGGCTGGTGACGAAAACGTAGCCATTGTCTTTTTCATTCTCATGGCGTATTTCCGCCGAGTCCGCGCCTTCGACGACCACGGCGAATTTTTGCGAATCCTGCACGCCGTAGCTTTGCGTCCGCGTGACATGAACCGGCACTTGGGCGATGGCGAGTTGCCGGAACGCCTCTTGGTTGTAATTCATCAGCCGCGACACCTCGGCGATTTTTTCGGCGGCTTTGCGCTCGGCGTAATTGTCGAAGGCGTAGAATATGCCCAAGGTCGCCAGACCAAAAAGCAGGAATGTCACCATGAACGAACCCGCCCAAGCGGTTTTCCAGATATGTTTCATCCAGAGCGTATGCGCTTCGGTGGATGCTTTTTTGATTTCAGCCAAAGTCGGCAGCACCCGCTCGCCCAATTCCTTGGAATGTTGCATGAACGGCGAAATGATTTCGGCTTTGATGCCTTTGTCCAACGCAGCTTGAATCCCCTGCACGATGGCCTTGGTGTCCATCTGTGCGCCGATATTTTTCACCATCAATTCGACGCTGGCAATCGTTTCGTTGCACTTGGCCTGGGTGATTTTGCAAAGCTCGTCCGTCTTGGCGGCGTGATTGGCGATGTTCACGTCGCGCGCCTCAATCGTCTCGGCAATCATGGCGATTTCCTCACGCACGTCCTGCACCGTCGCCAGCGCGTCGGCATTGGCGGCAATCAGCCGGTTGGGTATGCGCTCGGCGTAATGGGCATACACGTCCAGCACGAGAAAAAGCTGGCTGAAAAACTGCGCGCTGTCGCCATCCGCAAACCGCTGATAAACCTTCCGCGCCAGCTCCCGCTTTTCAGCGGGATAGGTGGCGAGCATTTCTTCAAATAAATCAGATTCGGCCATAACAATTCCTTTTTAGTTGGTCAGGTTCACTTTTGCGCCGCGTTTGACGGCAAACCCTTCGCCGATGGGCGGCGCAATTTTGGGTTTTATACCCGCCGCTTCGACGGCTGGCAAAAGTTTTCCGGCAATCTGGTCATATTGATTAAACATGGTGGCGAGCCAGTCCTGCAAGACGCCGCGCGCCATGATGTCCAAGCCAAGGGTGTCGCTGCCGATGGCTTCATTGAACGGGATACCACGCTGCTGCTCGGCCTCCAGCTTGGCGAGCCGGAGTTTCACAAATTCCGACAGCACCGGCACGGTGATGGTGACTGCGCCGCAGTCGAGCAAATCTTTTTCGAGCGGGCTGCTGTCAAACATCCGATTTCTGGATGCCCGCGCCGGATTGCGGACGATGACGTAATCCACCTGTTTGCCGCAGAACTGACAAACCGCGTCAAGGTTGGTCATCACGTCCATGTCATCGAAGGGAAAAACCATGAGCGTGATGCCGATGTTTTGCGCGCTGGCGATGTCGAAGAAATGCGTGGCCGCAAGTGCCTTCATCAACTGGCCGTCCAGATGCGCGCGTGGGTCAATCAGAGTAACGGGTTTGGCCGTGGTCTTGCGGAGAATCAAAATGAGTTCGTCCAAGTCTTCAGCCTGTCCGCTCAAGGGTGTCAGCTTCACTTGGGCGGGAAACAATCGGGACAAGGTGCGGTTGTCGCCGTCCAGATCAAATCCCTGCCACGGGATGCCGCGTTGGTTAAGCCAGCACGCGCGGGCGGCGGCTTCGATGCTTTTGCCCATGTTGCCTTTGGCTTGCATGGGCAGGATGAGACGATGTTTGTTTGTTTTCATATTTCGAGGTTGAACCGATACTGGTTCGTTGTTTTGTTGGTTGTTGTTGTTTGCGGTGTTGGAATGAAATTTTGGGTGGCCGGCTCAACTTCAAGCGGGCTGGCGTTGCGTGGCCGACGGGCGGTTGAACGCTCGCAAAAGCGATGCACCGAACTCAAGGTGATGGTCACGCCATGCTCATTGAGCCATTGCGCGATTTGCTTGTGAGTCCAATGCTTGCGGCGCAACGCAAAGATGGCCTCGCGGTGCGCTTCCAGTTTGCTGCGCGTCCGGCGCTCCGGCTCGGCTTCGGCTTGTGGCTGCAAATTCATATTCATTTTGGCGTCAATAATTCCGTCGGACGTTCGCGCGAAATTCGCGCGAACGCGCGGCGCTCGCCGCGCTCCGTTAGCTGTGCTAAGGGAAGATGTCTGACGGAATTATTGGTTTTTGATACTGGCTTCATAGCTGTGTGCATCGTTGCCATTACGATAAAACCATTGAGGCGTTTGGGGTTAATGAGTAGTGGGCGGATACTGACGGAGTTGGTGCGAATAGTGGCTTCAGAGGGATGACGGGATGAAAATTCCGGTTACAGTGGCCGATATGTTAAGAGTCATAGCGAGCCGGAATGCCAAAGAATACTTTGCTGAATCCTTGAAGCGTGAGGATTATTACAGCGAAGGTCAGGAAGTCAGCGGCGATTGGAATGGAATCGCGGCTGAACGCTTGCGACTTTCAGGGAAGGTGACGACGGCGGCTTTTGAATCGTTGTGCGACAATGAAAAGCCGGGGACAAAAGAACGGCTGACACAACGGAACAAAAGCAATCGCACGGTTGGTTATGATTTCAATTTCCATTGCCCTAAATCGGTTTCGGTCGCTTACGAGTTCACCCAGGATGAACGGATTTTGGATGCCTTCAAATCATCCGTGAACCAGACCATGCGCGAGATTGAATCGGAAATCAAAACGCGGGTGCGGAAAAACGGCGCGAATGAAAACCGTCAAACGGGCAACATGGTTTGGGCGGAGTTCGTTCACTTCACTGCCAGACCAGTCAACGGCATTCCTGATCCGCATTTACACGCGCACTGCTACGCCTTCAACACGACTTGGGATGATGAGGAAAAGAAATGGAAGGCGGGGCAGTTCCGGGATTTGAAAGCCGATGCGCCGTATTTTGAAGCGGCTTTCCATGCGCGGTTTTCAAGGCAACTGGCGGAAATGGGCTATCGCATCGAACGGAAGGCCAAGGGATGGGAAATTGCCGGTGTTCCGCAACGGGTGCTGGATGAGTTTTCCAAGCGCACAGAGCAGGTCGAACAAAAGGCGAAGGAATTGGGCATCACGTCGGCCAAAGGAAAGGACGGACTGGCGGCACTGACCCGCGAACGAAAGCAAAAGCAGTTCACCCAGCCGGAATTAAGAGAGCGGTGGAATGCGCGCATTTCAGCAGATGAACGTGCTGCCGTTCAAAATGTCCGCAATGAAGTTGCTGCCGTGCCGAGGGTCTCGGCAATGAAGGCGATGGATTTTGCCATGCAGCATTGTTACGAACGCGCCTCCATCGTCACCGACAAGGAACTGCTCCGGCACGCGCTGCGTTTCGGCATGGGCGATGTGGATGTGGCGCAAACCAAACGCCAGCTTCTGCGCGATGAACTGATTAAGGAAAACGTGGACGGTCGGCAATGGCTCACCACCAAGGATGTGCTGGCCGAAGAAAAACGGCTGATTAATTTCGTCCAAGATGGGAAAGGGAAATTCAAGCCGTTCGGTTCGGGCAAATACCAATTTCAAAATCAGAAACTGTCCGATGAACAACGCAACGCCGTCCGGCACGTCCTGCAAAGCACGGAGCGCGTCACGGCCATTCGCGGCGGGGCTGGCACAGGCAAAACCACGATGATGAAGGAAGCGGTCGCTGGCATTGAATCTGGTGGCGCGAAAGTTTTTACTTTCGCACCGTCGGCGGAAGCATCACGCGGGGTGCTGCGGTCGGATGCGGGATTTGCCAATGCCGAAACAGTCGAGGCGCTTTTGCAAAATGAAAAACTGCAAGCGCAAGTGCGCGGGCAGGTGATTTGGATTGATGAGGCCGGACTTTTGAGCGTCCGCACGCTGACGCGCGTGGCCGATCTCGCCGAAAAACAAAACTGCCGGATTATTTTGTCCGGCGACACGGCGCAACATCGCGCCGTCGAGCGGGGCGATGCGCTCCGCATCTTGGAAAAACATGCCAGCTTGCCCGCCGCCGAACTGAAAGAAATCTGGCGGCAAAAGGCCGACTCGCATAAAGCCGTGGTTGCTGACTTGCGGGGCGGCGATTTGGAGAACGCTTTCAAGCGATTGGACAAACTTGGGATGTTGCGGGAAATGGATGCCGACAAGCGGCATGAAGCGTTGGCAACGGATTACGCTGCGGCGGTGAAAGCGGGCAAGTCGGCGCTGGTCATTTCGCCGACGCACGCCGAAGGCGCGCGGGTGA
>CAXUBD010000156.1:0-1335 GCA_964249225.1 uncultured Verrucomicrobiota bacterium
GGTGCGGGTCATCATATTCAACGCCGCTTTCGCCATGTTGGTGTGCGGATGCCGTGTCGTTTTAGAAATACGGTAGAACTGGCCTTCCACCGCCGAAACGTTGACAATGTGTTTGTCGCGTTCGGGCGTGCGGAGCATCAAGGGTTTCAAGCGCGCATTCAAAATGAACGGCGCGATGGCATTGACGAGTTGAACTTCCAGCAACTCGACCGTCGGCACTTCCGCCATCAACAAACGCCAGGAATTTTTTTCGCGCAAATCTATTTGCTGCAAATCCTGATCCAGTTTGCCTTGCGGAAATAAACTTTTTTGCGCCGCAAGTTCTTCCGGCAAGAGCGGCACTTGGGATAATTCCGCCGCGTGCATCAAGCCAGCCAGCGGCAGGACAGACACCTTGCCTGTCCCAAAATTTTTTACAGAAGATAACAAAGGCAACGAAGAATCTTTGTTTACTCCGTTTGCTTCTATTTTTTCCGCTTCCGGCAAAATATGATAGCCGCGCAAACCTTCGTAAGCGCCGAGCAACGGTTTTATTTCCGGCGGCAAATCGTGCAGCGATCCATTTTCATTTTCCATCATGTGCGCGTAGAAATCCGGCGGACGCCGCACGGTCTGGCACGCATTATTGATAATAAAATCAAGGCGGTTGTGCGTCTCAATCAAGTGCCGGCAAAACGCTTCGACGCTCGGTGTGTGGCGCAAATCGAGTCCGAAAATTTCCAAGCGATTTTTCCAATTTTCAAAATCCGGCTCTTGCGAATAACGAATTGCGGAATCGCGCGGGAATCTCGTCGTCACAATCAGATGCGCGCCGGCGCGCAACAATTTTATTCCCGCCTGATAACCGATTTTGACGCGACCGCCGGTCAGCAGCGCGACGCGACCGCGCAAATCCGCCGTTTCCGCGCGCTTGAAAAAATTCAGTTCGGCGCACGCCGGACAAAGCTGGTCGTAGAAATGATGGATGGTCGAAAAATCTTTTTTGCAGATGTAACAATTCTGCGGCTCGACGACTTCGCGAAAATCATTGTCGCCGGAAATTTCCTGTTGTTCGAAATTTGGCGGCGGAAAAACATTCGGCGTGGTGAAAACTTTTTCGCGGCGCAGTTTGCGGATTCCGGTTTCATGGAGCTTGGATTGGTCGCGCGAAATTTTTTCCGCCTTGCGCAGGCGCGCCTTGGCTTTGACGAGCCGGCGGCGCTCCTTCACGTCGGGCGAAAAAATTTCCCGCGCCGCCGTGAGCAGCCGCGTGCGCTCCTCGACCGACAATTCCGCCAGCACCGCGCGATCGCCCGCCGCGATCTCAAGAATTTTTGTCGCGGACTTCAATTGCGC